>DATCJI010000075.1:0-16120 GCA_036562835.1 Xanthobacteraceae bacterium
ATGTGGAAGTTCCAGTGCCACCCGGCTAGAGCATTTGCCTTGTCCGGGAGCAAGCCTGTTGCGCTGCAGCACGCCGGATTGGCCTCGTGCAGTCTGCGCAATTCGCGGGACTTGGGCTCGAGGGAAAATCCGTACCGGGGAAATCACGTGCGGTTCATTGCTCGATTTTTGCGGCTTTCTGACGATCATACCACCAGGTTTCCGGCACTCCGCGAGCATATCGCGGCTTCGTGACGGGTTTGCTGAACACGTCCCAGTAGGCGAGCCAATGAGACGGCTTGTACCAGTGCGGTACCCAGTACCGCCCGGCGCGGATCACGCGATCAAGCGCCCTGCAGGCGCTCACCAGGGCGGCGCGTGAGGGCGCCTCGATGATCCGCTCGATGAGCGCATCGATAACAGGATCAGAGATGCCGGCGATGTTTTGCGAGCCGTTCAGCGTCGCGGCTTGCGACGAGAAATAACTGCGCAGGGAATCGCCCGGTGTGCTGGAGAAGCCGAGACGCTGGATCGTGAGATCGAAATCGAAGTCATCGAGGCGTTTGCGATATTGCACCGGATCGACCACCCGGAGGGTGGCCTCGATCCCGAGAGTACCGAGATTCTTGATAAACGGCATGTGATGCGGCTGAAACGAAGGCTCATCAATCAGAAATTCGACGGCTAGTGCCTGCCCGGCCGGGCTCATACGCTTACCGTCTTTGATCGTGTACCCGGCTGCCTGCAAAAGCGCGCTTGCTTTGCGCAGGAGCGCCCGGTCATGTCCCGACCCATCGGCGACGGGCGGCACATACGGATCGCCAAACACCTCCTCGGCCACTTGCCCGCGAAACGTTTCGAGGAATGTGAGCTCCTCGGCGGAGGGTTTTCCGTCGGCCATCATGTCCGAGTTCTGAAAAACCGAATGCGTCCTGTCATAAGAGCTGTACATGATGGTCTTGTTGGTCCATTCAAAATCGAATGCATCGATGAAGGCCTCCCGCAGCCGTTTGTCCTTAAGCTTGTCGCGGCGCGTATTGAAGAACCAGCCCTGCGCTCCCGAGGGCGTATGGTCCGGGATGATATCGCGTTTGACGCGGCCGTCGCGCATCGCCGGAAAATCGTAGCGTGTCGCCCAAATACGGGAGGTGAATTCCTCGCGAAACAGATAGCTCCTTCCTGTAAAACCTTCGAAAGCTACATCGCGATCACGGTAATATTCGTAGCGGATCACGTCGAAATTGTTGTGCCCGCGGGACACCGGCAGATCCGCGCCCCACCAATTTTTCACCCGCTCGTATTCGATGAAACGCCCCGGCTCGAAGCGACCGACCTTGTAGGGGCCTGAGCCAAGCGGCGGGTCCAGGCTCGACTCATCGAACGGGCGGGCTCTGTAATACACGCGTGAAAAAATGGGCAGCGAAGCCAGGAACAACGGCACGTCGCGTGCGCGTCCCGGCGCGAAAGTCACTCGTACGGTGGACTCATTTTCCGGTTCCGCGCGCGCGAAATCACGCAGCAATTGCTGCGCGATCGGATGGCCCTTCTCCTTCAGCGCCATCAAAGAAAACGCGATATCATGTGCGCTGATCGAACTGCCATCGTGAAAACTGATGCCGGGACGCAGCAGGAATCGATAGGTGAGCCCGTCCGCCGAGATGTGCACAGCTCGCGCCGCTAAACCGTATAACGCGTCCGGCTCATCCTGGGCGCGCGCCATAAGGCTCGCGAACGTGAGCTCCATGCCTTGCGCCGCATCTCCCTTCAGAATGAAGCTGTTGAGCGAGTTGAACGTCAGGAAATTCTGATTGAATGCGCGACTGGAGCCCACATGCGAAAACATCCCGCCTTTCGGCGCGTGTGGATCGACATAGTCGAAATGGGGAAAGTCGGGCGGGTATTTCAGATCACCGAATGCGGATATCCCGTGCGACAGCGCCGCCTCGGATGCCCGCCCCGCATGCGCAAGCGGGTACAGGAGCGCGCCTGCTCCCAGCAGCAGCGTCTCGCGCCGGGTCCGGCCGGCTTTCCTTCCGCTCACTGGGGCTTACCCGCCTTTGGCGCCCGCTCGGCATCCCACCACCACACGGTTGGAAATGCCGCACCTGCATAAGACGGCAACGGCTCCGCATGCGCAAAGCGATCCCAGCGCGCGGTGCGGATTTTGTCAGTCGTGAACTGCGGCACGACGTAGTCATTCCAAAGCAACACCCGGTCGAGAGCCCTGGTCGTTGCGACAAGTTCTTCGCGGTTCTTGGCAAAGATCAGTTGTTCGATGAGCGCATCGATGGCGGGATTTTTGATGCCGATGTAATTGCGGGACCCTTGGATATCCGCCGCCGCTGAGCTCCAGAAATCCCGTTGCTCGTTTCCGGGCGAGAGTGATTCCGGCCATACCGCGACGATCATATCGTAATCCCAGTTGCGCAGCCGGTTCTCGTATTGCGGGTTGTCGACCACGCGGACGCTGACCGTAATCCCAAGCCGCTCGAGGGACGGTTTGTAGAACAGGATATACCGCTCGACGTTCGGATCCTCTGTCAGGATCTCAAGGCTCATCGGTTCGCCAGTCTTCGTATTCACGAGTTTCTGGCCACGGATCTCGTAGCCGGCCTCACGCAGGAGCTGCATGGCCTCGCGAAGATTTGCCCGGACCTTTTCGGGTGTCCCGCCGACCGGATTGCTGTACGGGGTCGTAAACAGTTGCGCCGGCACCTTGTCGCGCAGCTTCTCCAGGATTGCGAGCTCCCTTCCCTCGGGCACCCCCGTCGAGGCTAGCTCGGTGCCATCGAAATAGCTCGCAATCCGCTGATACTGCCCGAAGAATATCTGCTTGTTCATCTCCTCAAAGTCATAGGCGAAGTTGAAGGCTCGCCGAACGCGCGCGTCCTTGAACTTGTCGCGCCGGATATTGAAGGCAAAGGCTTGCATGATCCCGCGATTGCGCTGGGGGAACTGTTCAAGCACGACCCGCTTATCTTTGACCGCAGGAAAACTATACGCAGTCGCCCAGTTCTTCGCACTGTTCTCGGTGCGCCAGTCAATGACATCGCCCTTGAACGCCTCAAGCGCGACTGTTGAATCGCGAAAATATTCGAAGCGCAGCTCGTCAAAATTGTCGCGGCCGAGATTCACGTTGAGATCCCTGGCCCAGTAATCCTTCACCCGTTCGTAAGTAACGGTGCGCCCCGGATTGAAATCCTTGATGCGGTAGGCCCCGTTGCCGAGCGGCGGCTCAAGGGTCGTGGCGCCGATATCGCGCTTCTTTCCGGCTGCATCGGCCCCCTCCCACCAGTGCTTTGGCAATACATTGAGCTGCCCAAGAATCAGCGGCAATTCGCGGTTGCCGGGAGAGTCGAACACGAAGGTCACTTCACGGGCGCCGCTCTTCTCCGCTTTCACAACGTGGCGGTAGTAAGCCGCAATTGAAGGGTTGTACTTCTTGAATGCCTGGAGCGAGAAGATCACGTCGTCGACGCTGATGGGCACGCCATCATGGTGACGCGCACCCTCGCGCAGGCGAAAAGTCGCCCAGCTGAAGTCCGGCGGATGACGTACTGCCTCGGCGATCAGGCCATACTCCGAGCTCACTTCATCGAGCGAGGAAACGAGGAGCGTGTCCGAGATGAACCCGGCACCCATGGCGAGCGAGCCTTTCAGTCCGGCCACAGCCTCGTTGAAATTATCGAAGGTACCCACCGCCGTCAGGCGCACGGTGCCGAGCTTCGGCGCACGGGGATTGACATACTCGAAATGGGCAAAGCTTTGCGTGTATTTGAGGTCGCCAAACAGAGACAAGCCATGTTGCCAGGGCGCCTCATCCTCGGCGGCGGCAGCGAGCCGGGGAGATCCAGACATTGGCAGAAAAGGCGCGAAAAGTGCGCCCATCCCGGAACGCACGAAAATGCGGCGGGTCAGGTGCAAGACGGGGTCTCCTGGGGCGGGGGGCGCATCTGATGCTCTCCTTATGCCGGATTTTTGCTGGCCGGGCACGTTAAGCCTGGGAAAGGGAGGCGCACCTGCACCCTGCGGGTACACCGCACACGACCAAATCCAGCAAGCTGCTATTGGGGCGTTTTGCCGCCCCCGGCCTCGGCCGCCTTGGGCAGAGGTGCGGGGTTGTCAGACAGCGTGTTGAGATACGCAATCACGTCCGCACGCTGGGTTTCGCGCGGAAAACCCGGAAACGTCATAGCGGTGCCCGGAATGTCGCTTTTCGGGTTTGCGAGGAAGTGGTTCAATTCATCGAAGGTCCAATTGCCGCCCTTAGCTTTGAGCGCCGGCGAATAGTTAAAGTCTGCTTCCGATGCCTTCGGCCGGCCGACCACACCCCAGAGGTTCGGCCCGACCAGAGCCTTTCCACCTTTGTTCAAGGTGTGACAGGCGGCGCATATTTTGGCCGAGTCTTCCCCGCGTTTGACATCTGCGTTTGCAAGCAACTGCTCGATCGGTTTTTCCTGCTCCGCCGGTTTGGTTTGTCCGCCCGCGGGCTTCTCGGGCACCGCGATCTCATAGCCGGGCTTGGCCGGCTTGACCGGCGCAAAAAGTGCACCGGCCGCAATATTCAGCGCAAGCAAACAAAGGCACGCGCCCAGGACAGCGCCCAGAATCTTGTTAAGCTCGAAGGAGTCCATCGCGTCTCAGTGAAGCGGCTGATGCGGACCATACGGCAGCGCACAAATAGCTGGTTTGCCTCGTTTCTGGCAACCCGTATAAGCGCAGCCACAGCGCAAACGCGCCTAGTCCGACGGTTCTGACGATTTCATGGCCGACATTCTCGTGCTTATCCCCGCGCGAATGGCCTCCTCGCGTCTGCCCGGCAAGCCGCTGGCCGATATCGCGGGCAAACCGATGATCGTCCACGTCATGCGGCGGGCGGAGGCAGCGCGTCTCGGACCGGTGCTGGTTGCGACAGATTCAGAAGTGATTGCGGCCTGCGTGGAAAAGGCCGGCGGGCGCGCGATCATGACTCGCAGCGACCATGTTTCCGGCTCCGACCGGGTGTTTGAGGCGTTAACTGCCGCAGAGGTCGGCGGCCGCGCGCAGATCATTGTCAACGTGCAGGGAGATCTGCCCACGCTTCCACCCGAGGACCTCGAGAAAGCCGTCGCTCCGCTCGCAGAGGCAGGCGTCCACATCGCAACGCTTGCGGCGGAAATCAAACGCTCTGAGGAGCGCGTCGACCCCAACGTGGTCAAAGTGGTGGGAACGCCAATCGCGCCAAATCGGCTGCGCGCACTTTACTTCACGCGTGCAACTGCACCGAGCGGTCCTGGCCCTTTGTATCACCACATCGGGGTTTATGCCTACCGACGCGACAGCCTTGCGCGCTTCGTGAGTCTTCCTCCTTCGCCGCTCGAGCAGCGCGAAAGGCTCGAGCAACTGCGCGCGATCGAGGCCGGGATGCGAGTGGATGTGACGATTGTGGAATCGGTCCCGCTCGGCGTGGACACTCCGGCTGAGCTCGAACGCGCGCGGAAGATCCTGCAACAGCATTGACTCAGGCGCACTCGCTGCCTTACGGCGTGTGCGCGAATGGCAGCAAACAAAAAAATAGTGTTCCAGGGAGAGCCGGGCGCCAATTCTCATCTGGCTTGCCGCGAAGCGTTTCCGGATTGCGAAGCGGTGCCCTGCCCGACTTTCGAGGATGCTTTCGCGGCGATCAGCGCAGGCGATGCCGGGCTCGGCATGATCCCTATCGAGAACTCGGTGGCAGGCCGGGTTGCCGATATTCATCATCTCATGCCCGACTCCGGGCTCCACATCATTGCCGAGCACTTCATGCCTGTGCGCCACCAGCTTCTCGGCGTGAAGGGAGCCAGGCTGGAAGAGATCGAGACCGTAGAGAGTCACGTGCACGCACTTGGACAGTGCCGGAAAGTCATTCGCAAGCTTGGGCTCAAGACGGTAGTCGCCGCCGATACGGCGGGCTCGGCGCGCGAGGTGGCGCAGGCAGGAGACACGCGGAGGGCGGCGATTGCATCGCGCCTTGCCGCCGAGATCTACGGGCTCGATGTCCTCGCTGAGGACATCGAGGATGAGGACCACAACACGACGCGATTCATCGTGCTCTCGCGCGAAGCCAAATGGGCGCGGAAGGAAGAGGGTCCGGTGGTCACGACGTTCCTGTTCCGCGTACGCAACGTGCCCGCAGCCCTGTACAAGGCGCTCGGCGGATTTGCGACAAACGGCATCAACATGACGAAGCTCGAAAGCTACATGATCGAAGGCAACTTTTTCGCCACCCAGTTCTATGCAGACATTGAGGGCCATCCCGAGGACCGGAGTCTCGTTTTTGCGTTCGAAGAGCTCGCGTTTTATTCCAAGGAAATGAAGATTCTCGGCGTGTATCCGGCACACCCCTTCCGTGCGACTTTCGAGGAAACAGTGGCCTGAGCGCCGGGGGGCTCGCGTGCGCGCGACAGACAAGGCAATCCTGAGCGATGAGGAGAGACTCGACTGGCTGCGGCTTATCCGCAGCGACAATGTGGGCCCCCATACGTTCCACGCACTCGTAAAACGGTACGGCAGCGTGAGGACAGCGCTCAATGCCCTTCCCGATCTGGCCAGCCGCGGCGGTGCGGCCCGGCGGACTCAGGTCTGCTCGCGCGCGCAGGCGGAGCGCGAGCTTGCTCGCACAAACGCCCTTGGAATCGAATTGCTAGGCATCGGCGAGCCGAACTACCCGGGGCGCCTGCGGTTGATCGAGGATGCACCCCCGCTGCTCGCGGTGCGCGGCAAGCTCGACATTTTGCGCCAGCCTGCAGTGGCGATGGTTGGAGCTCGCAATGCTTCTGCGGCCGGCATGCGGTTTGCCGAGCGGCCGGCATGCGGTTTGCCGAGCGGCTGGCGCACGAGCTCGCGGACGCGGGATTGGCCATTGTGTCAGGGCTCGCCCGCGGCATCGATGCGGCTGCCCATCGGGCAACCCTGTCCTCAGGCACGGTGGCGGTCCTCGCCCGAGGACACGGTGAAATCTATCCTCCCGAGCACGCGGAACTCGCCGAGGCGATCTGCTCACACGGCGCTCTCATTTCCGAAATGCCACTTTCTTGGCAGCCGCGCGCCCGCGATTTCCCGCGCCGCAATCGGCTGATCTCCGGGATGGCGGCCGGCGTTGTCATCATCGAAGCCGCCAAGCGATCGGGTTCCTTAATCACGGCCCGGTTTGCCCTCGAGCAGGGAAGGGAAGTCTTCGCGGTACCGGGCTCTCCTGTCGATCCGCGCGCTGAGGGGTGCAACGAGCTGATCAAGCAAGGGGCAATTCTGGTCACACACGCTGATGACATCGTGTCGGTCCTGCGGCCCATGGTGGAGCGGCCAATCGAGGCGGCTCGCTCGCCATCCCAAGCCCCGCTTCCAGAGGATGCGGATCCTGATGGCGAGGAGCGGGCCCGTATTTTGAGCCTGCTTGGACCGACCCCGGTCTTGATGGATGATCTCATTCGGCTGTCGCGCAGTTCGCCCGCTGCAGTACGCACCACGGTGCTTGAACTTGAGTTGGCCGGTCGCATCGAGAGGCATGGCAACGGACTTATTGCGCTCGTGTAACTTCTGCATATATTGTGGTAATATCCTGTTTAGGCTCGTGTTTTACGACTTTATAATCCGTGGCGGTGACGCCACTTTGACAGTGAGGGTTGACATTCCCATCTGTGCCCGGCGACAAACGCCGCCCTGTTCGACCTGACGGGGCGGCACGGGTCCGCTTCGTAAATTATTGGAATCCCATGGATATCGTCGTAGTAGAGTCGCCCGCCAAGGCGAAAACAATCAATAAGTACCTCGGCTCTGGCTACGAGGTCCTGGCCTCGTTCGGACACGTCCGCGACCTTCCGGCCAAGAATGGTTCCGTCGATCCCGACCATAATTTCCGGATGGTCTGGGAAGTTGACGAGAGCTCTCGAAAGCGCGTGGACGAGATCGCGCGCGCGGTAAAGGGCGCCAACAAACTCATTCTGGCGACCGACCCGGATCGGGAGGGCGAGGCCATATCCTGGCACGTTCTCGAAGTTCTCAAGCAAAAGAACGCACTCAAGCGCCAGACGGTTGAGCGGGTGGTTTTCAACGCGATCACCAAGCAGGCGGTGCTCGATGCAATGAAGCACCCCCGCAGCATCGATGATGCCTTGGTCGACGCGTATCTCGCCCGCCGCGCTCTGGACTACCTGGTCGGGTTCACCCTCTCACCCGTCTTGTGGCGCAAGCTGCCCGGCGCCCGCTCAGCCGGCCGCGTTCAGTCGGTTGCATTGCGGCTCGTCTGCGACCGCGAGTTGGAGATCGAACGGTTCGTCCCGCACGAATACTGGTCCCTAACAGCCACGCTTGCCACGCCGCGGGACGAAGTCTTTCAGGCCCGCCTTGTCGGTGCAGACGGCAAGAAGATTCAGCGGCTGGATGTCGGATCCGGCGCCGAGGCAGAAGCGTTCAAGCAGGCGCTGCAAACCGCCACATTCTCAGTGGGAGCCGTAGAGGCCAAGCCGGCAAAGCGGAATCCGCCACCTCCCTTCACGACGTCGACCCTCCAGCAGGAGGCGAGCCGCAAATTCGGCTTTGCGCCCGCGCACACGATGCGCATCGCCCAGCGGCTCTACGAGGGCGTGGACATCGAAGGCGAAACGGTCGGATTGATCACGTATATGCGCACGGACGGCGTCGACATCGCAGAGGAAGCGATCAGCGCCGCCCGCCGGGTCATCGGTTCCGATTATGGCAAGGACTATGTGCCCGACACACCCCGTAAATATCAGACGCGGGCCAAGAATGCGCAGGAAGCGCACGAGGCCATTCGGCCGACCGAGGTCGCGCGCCGGCCGAGCCAAATCAGGCGCTTCCTCGATAAGGATCAATTGAGGGTTTACGAACTCGTCTGGCTGCGCACCATGGCAAGCCAGATGCAATCGGCGGAGTTCGAACGCACAACGGTCGATATCACGGCTCGAGCGGGCAGCCGGACCATCGATCTGCGCGCGACTGGGAGCGTGATTACGTTCGACGGTTTTCTCAAGCTTTACCAGGAAGGCCGGGACGACGAATCCGATGACGAGGAATCGCGTCGCCTTCCGGCGATGAGCGCGGGAGAGCGTTTGAGCAGACGGCGGATCGATGCCGACCAGCATTTTACCGAGCCGCCGCCGCGCTATTCGGAAGCTTCCCTGGTCAAGCGCATGGAGGAGCTCGGCATTGGACGGCCCTCTACCTATGCCTCGATCCTGCAGGTGCTGCGCGACCGGGGTTACGTTCGGGTGGAGAGCAAGCGCCTGGTCCCGGAGGACAAGGGCCGGGTGCTCACGGCTTTCCTTGAAAGCTTTTTCGCCCGCTATGTGGAGTATGATTTTACGGCGGGTTTGGAAGAGCAGCTCGACCGCATATCCAACAATGAGATCGCCTGGCGGGACTTGTTGCGCGATTTTTGGCGCGAGTTCACGGCCGCCGTGGGTGATATCAAGGAGCTGCGCGTTACGCAGGTCATCGACGCGCTCGACGAGATGCTCGCGCCGCACCTCTTTCCACCGCGCGAAGACGGGATCGATCCGCGTAAGTGCCCAAGTTGCGATAGCGGCCGGCTCTCGCTGAAACTCGGGAAATTCGGCGGGTTCATCGGCTGCTCGAATTATCCGGAGTGTCGCTATACACGGCAGCTTGCGCCCACGAACGGCGGCGCCGAGGGTACCAGGAAGCTCGGCGACGATCCGGCCAGCGGTCTCGAAGTGACGCTTCGCTCCGGCCGGTTCGGTCCGTATGTGCAGCTCGGCGAAGCAATAGAGGGAGAAAAGCCCAAGCGCGCCGGTGTGCCGAAGGGCGTATCGCCGGATGACATCGATCTCGGGCGCGCGTTGGGACTTCTTTCATTGCCCCGCGAGGTGGGCAAGCATCCAAAAGATAGCGAGCCCATCATGGCCGGGATTGGCCGCTTCGGGCAGTATGTCCAGCACGGAAGGACGTACGCCAATCTGTCTGCCGGGGAGGATGTGCTCACTATTGGCCTCAACCGGGCCGTGACTTTGATCGAGGAAAAGGAGGCGCGCGGCTCGCGTAAGGGCGGGCTGCGGCCAAGCGGCGGCCGAAATCTTGGGGAGCATCCGGATAAAGGCGGTGCGGTGCTCGTCAAAAGCGGCCGGTACGGACCGTATGTGAACCATGCCGGAGTGAATGCGACGCTGCCTTCCGAGGTTACACCCGAATCGGTAACGCTCGACCAAGCGCTCGATCTGTTGCGGGCACGCGAGGCGCGCGGCAAGAAAATTGCCCACCCTCGAGGGGCGCCGCGCAAGCGAGCGACGCCACAACCGTCCTCGGCGAAGCCTCCTGCGCAGAGCAAGGAAAAGCGGGTCCGCAAGGCGAAGGGCAGCTGAAGCTTCGCGTCCTCTCGCGAGCACGAGCCAGAACTTGGCTGCGTGCCGGTGATTGAAGCTCCATGGTGCGTCCCCGCACTCAACCAGACCTGCCCAGTAAAGCGGACCTTCTCGCCTTCATCGGCGAACGCACGGGAAAGATCGGCACGCGCGAAATTGCACGTGCCTTCGGCCTGAAGAATGCCGATCGTGCGGCGCTTAAAGCCATGCTGCGCGAGCTTGCGGACGAAGGTCGAATCGAGCGGCGGCGCAAAAAATTACATCGGCCCGGGGGCCTTCCGCCGGTTGTGATGGCGGATATCACCGGCCGTGATCGCGATGGCGAATTTATTGCGATTCCTACCGAGTGGGACGAAGCCGCCCACGGACCCCCACCCAAGATTCGCCTCCGTACATCGAGACAAACTCCGAGAAGCCAAGCCGCCGGCGTGGGCCATCGCGTGCTGCTGCGCATCGAACGAAATGGGCAGAACCGGGACGCGATCGGCTACAGCGGGCGGGTCATTAAACTCGTCGATCGTGCAAAGCAGCGCGTCCTGGGCATCTTTCAGACACGTGCCGCCGGCGGCGGCGTCCTGATCCCTGTAGACAAGAAGCAACTCCACAGGGAGCTTGTGATCCCCCGGGAAGCGGTCGCTGAGGCAGAAGACGGCGACCTTGTCATGGCCGATGTGCTGCCGACAACCGGATATGGCCCGACACGCGCGCAAGTGCGCGAGAGGCTGGGCTCACCTGCCAGCGAGCGAGCGATAAGCCTCATAGCCATTCATGCCCATTCCATTCCGCACGTGTTTCCAAATGCGGTCATGGCCGAGGCGTCAGCGGCCAAGCCGGTCACGCTGGACTCCCGCGAAGACTGGCGCGATCTGCCGCTCATTACGATTGATCCGGCCGACGCCAAGGACCACGACGATGCGGTGCATGCGCGCACGGATGCCGATCCTCGAAATCCCGGCGGATTTGTCGTCTCTGTAGCGATAGCGGACGTCGCCCATTACGTGCGCGCGAATTCCGCGCTCGATCGCGAAGCGCTCCTGCGCGGCAATTCGGTTTATTTCACGGACCGGGTGGTGCCCATGCTGCCGGAGCGGATATCCAATGATCTCTGCTCGCTGAGACAAGGCCAGGATCGCCCTGCATTGGCTGCGCGCATTGTGATCAATGCGGAAGGACGGAAACGCTCGCATACATTTCATCGTGTCCTGATGCGCTCGGCAGCCAAGCTGCATTACGGCCAGGTTCAGGCCGCTATCGATGGCTGGCCGGACGCGATGACGGGCCCCTTACTCGCCGGTGTCCTTGAGCCGCTCTATGCAGCGTATCGCGCGCTCAAGCGCGCCCGCGACGAACGAGGTCCTCTCGAGCTTGATCTGCCCGAACGCAAGATCGTGCTCACCGCGCACAACACGGTCGATCGCGTGTTCACTCCGGAGCGCGTCGACGCCCATCGGCTGATCGAAGAGTTCATGATTGCGGCGAATGTGTCGGCAGCCGAGACGCTGGAGCGCGCCGGGGTGGCTTTGATTTACCGAGTGCATGACGAGCCTGATCCGGAGCGAGTGAACGCGCTTCGCGAGCTGTTGCGCACGCTCGACATCTCGTTCCCTAAAGGGGGTCCGTCGCGTCCGGCGCATTTCAACCGGATTCTTGCACGCGTTCGCGGCCGCGACATCGAGAAGCTGGTGAACGAAGTGGTATTGCGCAGTCAGGCGCAAGCCGAATATTCCGCGGAGAACTATGGGCATTTCGGGCTGAACCTGCGCCGGTACGCGCATTTCACGTCCCCGATCCGCCGCTATGCGGATCTTGTCGTCCACCGCGCTCTCGTTCGTGCCCTGAAGCTCGGTGATGGCGCTCTCCCGCAACAGCAGGATGTTGCAGCGCTTGCGGTGATAAGTGCGCAGATCTCGGCTACCGAGCGGCGCGCGATGAAGGCGGAGCGGGAAACATTCGACCGCCTGCTCGCACATTTTCTGGCCGATCGGATCGGCGCCAGCTTCGATGGTCACATTTCGGGCGTCACACGCGCGGGCCTTTTCGTGCGGCTCGACGATACGGGCGCTGACGGATTCATTCCGGCGCGTACGATTGGCGCGGAATATTTCAGATACCGGGAAGAACGACATGCTTTCGTCGGCGATAGCAGTGGCGAAAGTTATCGGCTCGGGGATCCGGTTACGGTACGCTTGCTTGAAGCCGCTCCGGTTGCGGGCGCATTGCGATTCGAGATCGTGTCGCCGGGCCGCAGTGCGCGCGGGGCACGATTGCATAAGGGCCGCGGCCCGCCGAGGAAAGGACCCCGACACAAGGGAAAGAACGCGAAGCGCAGGATGCAATGAGGGAGACTACGCGTCCGGAGCGTATAGAGCGCATCCATCAGCTCGTCCGCCACATGAACGAAGTGGATCGGAATCTGTCGGCAGCCTATGTGCGCGCAAAGGACGCCGGCACCCTGATCCTTGTCGATCGCTCCGGACGCGTGCCGAGAGTACTGCTGGGGAAACGGCACGCCGGACATGCTTTCATGCCGGGCAAATACGTGTTTCCGGGCGGCCGGGTGGACCGTTCCGATGCGCGCATGCCAGTGGCGCGTCCGCTCCCTCCCGAGCTCGAGGCGCTGCTCATGGAACGCGTGCCGCGCCCGAGCCCCGTCAAGGCTCGAGCGCTGGCGCTCTCGGCCATTCGGGAGACCTTCGAAGAAACCGGCATCATGGTGGGTGAACCTGGGACCGACCCGCTTTTAGCCCCGAAAGGCGCGTGGAGTGCATTTATTCGCGCCAAGGTGCTGCCGGACCTCAGCGCATTGCAGCTGATTGGCCGGGCCATTACGCCACCGGGCCGCACGCACCGGTTCGATGCTCGGTTTTTCGCTATTGATGCAAGCAGGATCGCGCATCGCCTGGATGGAGTGACCGGTCCGGATGCGGAATTGATCGAGCTTGTATGGATGCCGCTTCAACAGGCGGCGGGGGTTGACTTGCCCGCCGTCACTCGGGTGATGCTCGAGGAGCTGGACGTGCGCATCGCGGCGGGCTTTCGGCAAAACCTCCCCGTTCCGTTCTATCGCATGGCGCGGGGCCATTTTTTGCGAGAAATCCTTTGATCCAGCGCAGAGCGGCGCATTCTTGACATCGCCCGTCGGCGGGCTACGTGTAGCCGACTTGAGCGTTGTGTCGGATTTCGCTGCGCTCAATCCGGGCTACAATGCCCTCCGCGAGCAATCGAGGTCTGGAATGGCGAAAGCGACAACCATCAAGGTGAAACTCGTTTCAAGCGCAGACACGGGTTTCTACTACGTGACGCGGAAGAATTCGCGCACCATGACTGACAAACTGGTCAAGCGGAAATATGATCCGGTGGCCAAGAAACACGTGGAGTTTCGGGAGTCTAAGATAAAATAGGCTGCCCACCTTGCCACCCGGCATGCGCAAGGCGACATGCGGCCCCAGGCATGGCTTCGCACATCCTGGCTACGTAACGGCAGATCTCGGGAGATTAGTGGCCGGTCGGTAGCGGTGTCATGAGGAGGCCACTCGTACCGCCTCCCGACCGGCCGAACCCCACGGCACCCAGGAGATGCGGCGGACCTGAGCATTCCGCAGGGTTAGGAGCTTAAGATCATGCCTGGCGCCGCGTCCCCCTCGTCCCTGTGGACGGGTGTTCCATGGCCCCGGGGGAAAAATACCGCAACCCGCCCCGAAATCAACAATTTAGGTTGTGAATTGTGAACGCCCGTGCGGTCATCCTAAAGCGTTAGGGTTGACTCGGCCGAGCAGTTCAGGCTGCAGCAGGTACTACTCTGTTGCGGCCGTCGCGTTTGGCGCGATAGAGCGCCTCATCGGCGCGCTTAAGTACGCTTGCGGGATCCTCGCCCTCTGCCAGAGCGGCAATGCGGACCGATATGGTCACCTCCATTGCTTGTTTGCCTCTCTGAATAGGGAACGGATCGCTCGCTATTCTTCGACGTAAACGTTCAGCTGCCAGTGCGGCTGCAGAAAGATCTGTTTCCGGCATGACGACGAGAAATTCCTCACCGCCATACCGGCAGGCAAGATCGAGGCCGCGAATGGACCTGCGGATACGCAGCGCGAATTCCCGCAGAACCTCGTCACCCGCTGCGTGTCCATAGGTATCGTTGATTGCCTTGAAATGGTCGACGTCGAGCATAGGACGGCAAGCGGCTTGCCGACCGAGCAGGCCTGCTCCACGAGTCCGCCGATATGCCTTTCCATGTAGCGCCGATTATGGAGACCGGTCAGCGCATCCGTAATCGCCAGCTCCAGGGATTTCTGCACGTCATCGCGTAACTTTTCGATATAGCGCCTCTTGCGCACCTGGGTGCGCACGCGTGCGAGCAATTCATTCTTGTCGACGGGTGGCGCCAGGTAATCATTCACGCCAATTTCGAGGCCCCGAAGGAGACGTGTATTGTCGTCGAGGGACGAGATCGCGAGGATCGGGATGCTCCGGGTACGCTCGAGCGACCTCAGCTGGCTGCACAGCCCGCAGAGCGTCGAAATTGCTCAGCGCAAGCGAGATGATGAACACGTCGTAGTTTTCCTCGGCAGCACCAAAAAGCGCGGCGGTCGGATCGGGCTCGGTTGTGCAACGGTGATCGCACGCAAGCATTGCGGTGATTTGGGCGGAGGATGCTGCACAGTCGTCTACGACGAGGATATGACCGTTATCTCCTGCATCGGCCGGCGGCTTGCCGTTCAGCAGTCTCATGCCGGGAGCGGGGATACTGACGGCACGCACGTGCAACTCGTCGGTCAACTGCTTCAGACGGGCAAGCGACCGCACGCGCGCGATCAGAGCCACCTCTGACACCGGTTTGGTCAGAAAGTCGTCAGCGCCCGCTTCGAGTCCCTTGATGCGATCCGATTGCTGGTCGAGCGCGGTCACGATGACGACTGGAATGTGATGGGTTGAGGTCGACGATTTGAGCCGCCGGCAGACCTCAAACCCGCTTACGCCGGGCATCATGACGTCGAGCAGAACGACGTCACACTCGCCGCGCTCGCAGATCGCGAGCGCCTCGTCACCGTTGCTCGCGGTGATAACGTCGAAATATTCCGCAGCAAGCCGCGCCTGCAAAAGCCGCAGGTTCGCCGGCACATCATCGACCACGAGTACCCGGGCGCTCATGTGCTGTATCTCAAGCCGTTCCGAGAAAATGCTTAATAGTATCGATGAACTTGCCCACCGAAATCGGCTTGGAGAGATAGGCCTCGCATCCGCCTTGCCGGATGCGCTCCTCATCTCCCTTCATCGCGAATGCAGTAACGGCTACGACCGGCACCGCTTTGAGTTCTGGATCCTCCTTGAGCCACTTTGTCACTTCGAGACCGGAGACTTCGGGCAACTGAATGTCCATAACGATCAGGTCGGGATGGTGCCTGCGCGCAAGATCGAGCGCCTCGATTCCGTTGCGTGTGCCGACGGTGTTGTAGCCTTGCGCCTCCAGAAGGTCGTGGAAGAGCTTCATGTTGAGCTCGTTGTCCTCCACGATCATGACCGTCTTTGACATCCCCATCCCTGCAATTCGCGCGAGCGATCATGCGCCCCAACACACGGCGCGAGGGGCCCGGCGCCGCAAAGCTAGTTTCGATATGTTACGGAAACGCAAATACAATACGTGAGTCGACTGGCTGAAATGCCTGACGAATAAGGCCAAAATAAAGGGACTCCAAGGGGTTGCACCCGCCATGCGCAAGCAGGCGGTCACACACTATGTAGTTGACCTACGCGGGCGCGGCAGGCGCTATGTCCATGATTCGACGGCT
>DATCJI010000163.1:0-2974 GCA_036562835.1 Xanthobacteraceae bacterium
CTCGCCACCCTGCGCGATCTTGAAGTCGAGACCCTGCCCGGGGTTGTACTCGGTCACCGGCACATTCCGGTCAATTCCATTGGCTGTTACGTCCCCGGCGGCCGTTATCCGATGGTTGCTTCCGCGCAGCGTCCAGGTAATGACACGCGATCCGCATTATTTTCTCAACAACATGAAGAACTACGGGTCGCTCTTTCTGGGTGCGCGCACCAACGTGGCCTACGGCGACAAGGTGATCGGCACGAACCATACGCTGCCGACCAAGCGGGCGGCGCGCTATACCGGTGGACTGTGGGTCGGCAAGTTCATCAAGACGTGCACCTACCAGAAAGTGCTCACCGATGAGGCATCCACCAGAATCGGTGAATACTGCTCGCGTCTCTGTATTCTGGAGGGTTTTCTTGCGCATGCCGAGCAGGCGAACATACGGGTGCGCCGCCATGGCGGCCGTAATATCGGCTATGCGCAGGCGGCGGAGTGATAAGGCGCATCGCCCCCGCGTCCGAGAGCATGAGCGCTCCGTTGCCCGTCGAGTTGTCAAAAACGCCCTCGTTCCGGCTCGAGGGCAAGCGCGCGCTCGTCACCGGGGCCGGCCGCGGGATTGGCCTTGCGGCAGCGTCGGCTTTGGCGGGTGCGGGCGCGCACGTGACGCTCGCCGCCCGCACCGCGTCCGAGATTGAAGCTGCCGCGCAGGCCATCAGGGAGGGTGGTGACGCGGCGGAAGCGCTTCCCTTGGATGTAACCGATCTTGCGGCTGTGCGCGCCGCCGTTTCGGCAGCGCAGCCGTTCGATGTCCTGATTAACAATGCCGGCATCAACCGGCCGGCTTATCTGATGGACGTCAGCATCGAGGATTTTGATGCGATTTTTTCACTCAACGTGCGCGCCGCGTATTTCATGGCGCAGGCCGTGGCGCGGCGGCTCGTCGAGGCGGGCCGACCGGGCTCGATCATCAATATCTCCTCGCAAATGGGTCACGTGGGCGCTGCGCGCCGCACGGTCTATTGCGCCAGCAAGCACGCGGTCGAAGGGTTTACCAAAGCCATGGCCATCGAGCTCGCGCCTCGCAATATCCGGGTGAACAGTCTCGGTCCGACCTTTTTGGAGACACCCATGACCAGACCCTTCTTTCAGAACCAGGCATTCCGGGACGAGGTGCTGGCAAAAATCAAGCTGGGCCGGCTCGGTCAGCTGGAAGAGGTGACCGGCGCGATTGTCTTCCTCGCCTCCGACGCGTCCTCGCTGATGACCGGATCGGCCCTTGTCCTCGACGGCGGCTGGACCGCGGACTGAAAGAAGCGTTCGGAATGGAACGGGTGCGCCTTATGTACGTTATGCATGACGGAATTTCAGATCGGCGGGGAAATGTCCAGGAACGGCAACAAAAATGGCACCCCGTGCAACCCCGCGGCACTTGAAACGAAAGCTGCGGTCAAACGGCCGATAAACAAGCTGTTCGGCGAGATCGCAAGGGTGATTTCGCGCGAGGTGGGCCGGGCCTGGGTGTTTGTTGTTGCAGTGATTTCCATTGTGATCTGGGGTCTCAGCGGCCCACTGTTCGGGTTTTCCGATACCTGGCAGCTGGTGATTAATACTGGCACGACGATCGTCACCTTCCTGATGGTGTTTCTCATTCAGAATGCACAGAACCGCGATGCCGCCGCCATCCAGGTGAAGCTCGACGAGCTCATTCGCGCCAGCAGGGCGCGCAATTCTTTCGTCGGCCTCGAGAACCTGACGGACGAAGAGCTGGAAATGATCAGGGAGCGATGCGCGCTGCGCGCCAAGGAAGAAGGGGCCGATCAGGGCCGCCCCGGCGCGAGACGCAAAATCCGGCTGCAGTCCCTTGAGGTCAACAGCAACAAGTAAGTGAGCGACGGCCTGTGACGTCGCCGACCGGTTCGCGTCTGTACGGCGGCGATCATCGCCCATAAGATGTTTGCAGGGAGCGGCGAGCCCTCGCCGACTTCTGCAATACCTCGGGTCGGACAAACATGAACGAGCATACCGCGAAGGCCTTCGATGTGGATCTGCAGGAGCTCGGGCGCAAAGTGGCCGAGATGGGCGGCCTTGCGGAGAAACAGCTCGTGGACGCCGTGGCTGCGCTCACGCGCCACGATCTGGACCTCGCCACCGAGGTGGTTGCTGCGGACGCGCAAATCGATGACATGCAGCGGGAGATTGAGGAGAAGGCCGTCCTCACGATCGCGCGGCGGCAACCCATGGCCGTCGACCTGCGCGAGATCATCAGCGCGCTGCGCATCAGCAATGAGCTCGAACGGCTCGGTGATCTTGCGAAGAACGTGGGCAAGCGGGTGCTGGCGCTCGAGGGGGATGTGTCGCCGCCTCAGCTCATGCGCGGACTGGAGCGGATGGCAAACCTGGCGCTGGCGCAGCTCAAGCGGGTGCTCGACGCTTATGGCGCACGCGACGTTGAGGCGGCGCTCGCGGTCTGGAAAGGCGACGAAGAGATCGACGCCATGTGCACGTCGCTGTTTCGTGAAACGCTGACCTACATGATCGAGGACCCGCGTAACATCACCTTCTGCATCCACGTCATGTTCACGGCCAAGAATATCGAGCGCATGGGCGACCACGCGACGAACATTGCCGAGACGGTGTACTACCTCGTCGAAGGCCATCCGATCCCCGAGGAGCGCCCGAAACGCGATACGACGAGCTTCGGCCTGCTATCGGTTGTGCCCTGAACTGGCGCGCCGCGGAGGCAAATCCTCATGGATATGCCCTTGCAAGGCACCGCGCGCGGAATGATTGCCGTCGACAAGATGGGCGGCGAGGTTCTGTTTCTGAATCCGGCGACGTTTGAGACGGAAGTCGTGCTAAACGGCTTTCCACGTACGGTGCACGAGCTGCTGGTCTTGCCAGAACAGGACCGCGCCTACGTGCCGATCTTCGGCGACGGCATTCACGGTCGCAATCCTCATCCGCATTACCTCGTATGCGTGTTCGACAT
>DATCJI010000168.1:0-3028 GCA_036562835.1 Xanthobacteraceae bacterium
CCGGCTCGGGCAGATGGAGCACGCGGATACGCTCGCACTGCGTAATGCGCGCCTGTCGCCCGGCGCGATCCTGAAAATCAAGGTCAGGCGGACCGATGCGGCGGGCGCTGCGGCCGGTTATCAAGAATTCGCGGTGCCGTACCAAAAATGGATGCGTGTTCTGGATGCGCTGAACTGGATCGCCGAGCACGCGGCAACCGACCTCGCCTATCGCTGGTTTTGCGGATCGAAAATGTGCGGCACCTGCGCGGTGCGCATGAACGGCCGCGAAGTGCTCGCCTGCTGGGAGGCAGTCGAGCCGAAGATGATCATCGAGCCGCTCCGCAACCTGTCGGTGGTGCGGGACCTGGTCGTCGACCGCAGCCGCTATGAGAAGAAAGTTGCTAGCCTCGAGCCCTGGCTCGAGCGCACCGGCCACTATCCAGGCTTTCCGGAATCGCTGTCGCACAAAGAGATGCAGCATGCCTCGCGTGCGCTCGATTGCATCAGCTGCATGTGCTGCTACTCGGCGTGCCCGGTCATAGGCCTGGGCGAGTTGACTGATTTCGCCGGTCCCGCCCCGCTGGTGCAACTGGGACAGACCGCGCTCGATCCGCGCAATGAGCCGCAAAAGATTGCGCGCTCGCTCGCGCAGACCGCCATATTCAGTTGTATCTCCTGCTACAAATGCGAGGAGGTCTGCCCCGCCGGCATACCCATAGTCAGCGAGGTGATCGAGCCGCTCAAGGCCAAGGCAGCTGTGCTCGTCCCCTCGATGGCCCGTCACGCGCAAGCGTTGCGGGCAGTCGTGGCCGCCCGCGGGCGGGTCGATCCGGCGGCGCTGGTGCTGCGCGTGCAAGGACTGCGCGCATTCGCGCGGTTGCGCCGCATCCTTCGCCTGTTCGTGCGCCGCAAGATTTCGCCGCTGCGAACCTTGCTCGCGCTCAAGACCGCCGCCGCGGCACCCGCGCGGCGCATTCTCGGGAAGCTCGCGCGATGAAATTTGCCTATTACCCGGGATGTTCGGCGCGCAGCACGTGCGCGGAGCTCAACGTCGCCATGCGCCGCGTGGCGCAAAAGCTCGGGCTCGATCTGGTGCAGCTCGATTCGGCGACCTGCACCGGAGCGCGCGAGCTGCGCGCGATCGACCCTGCCGAGTTTTACGCGTTGAACGTTCGCATTCTCGCTCTCGCCGAGCGGCAAGGACTGCCGCTTATGACGATCTGTAACACCTGCACGCTCAACTTGCTGGACGCGCACGCTGCTTTTGTGAGCGACGCGGACCTTGCCTCGAGCGTCAACGCAGGACTCGGCGAAGAAGGTCTGCACTACAGCGGCCGCACGAAGATCAGCCATTTTCTTTGGGTGCTGCACGAGGAGATCGGAGAGCAGAAATTGCGCCAATTGGTGCAACGGCCGCTGACCGGTTTGACGGTGGCGGCTTTTTATGGATGCCATATCACCCGGCCGCCGGGCCGATATGCTTTCGTCGATTCGCGCAACAACACCGCGCTGGAGCGGCTCGCAGAAATCCTGGGCTGCCGGCCCATCGACTACAGCGGACGCACCGAATGTTGCGGCTTCCATACCGCAGCGCAGGATGAACGAGTCGCCATCAAGCTCACCGGGCAACACATCCTCTCCGCCAAGACCGCCGGAGCGCAGACCATGCTCACGCCCTGTCCGCTCTGCCACACCGTGCTCGACGGCTTTCAACACGAGATCGAGGACGATCTCGGGAAAAGGCTGGACATGCCGGTGTTGCATCTGCCGCAGCTTGTCGGGCTCGCGCTTGGTCTCACCCCCGAAGAGCTCAACATGGATCGCCACATGGTCCCCGCGCATGCGGTGGCGGCTTATGCGGCAGCCGATCGAAAAAGGTGAGCGTGCTGTCTTCCTCCGCTTCGGGCCTAACGTCCCTCGCAGGGAGGATAGCGCGACGCTCGTGTTCCTCGGGCTGGCAACGGGAGGCGACATCATGGAATGGAGCAGTCAGGTAGCTTTGGTGACGGGGAGCTCGCGTGGGATCGGCCGTGCAACGGCGCAGCTTCTTGCCCAACGGGGCGCCGCCGTATGCGTCAATTACGCTGCCGAGGCGGACGCGGCCGAGGCGCTGGTCGCCGGGATTGCCAAAAGCGGTGGCCGCGCTATCGCGGTGAAAGCTGATGTCACCGACACGGCCGCTGTGCAGGCGATGGTGACGCAGACCGAGTCAGAGCTCGGCCCTGTAACGATCCTCGTCAACAATGCGGGCATATCCTGGCAGGGCACGCTGGACACCTACAGCCCGGAGCAGGTCGCGCGCATGCGCGCCATCAATGTGGAAGGTCTCATCCACACGATGCGCGCGGTAATGGCGAGCATGCGGGCGCGGCATTACGGCCGCATTGTCAACGTGAGCTCTGTTGCGGCAATCGGCACCGCGCTGCCCGGCAATGCATTCTATGCCGCGACGAAAGCCGAAGTGATTGTGCTGACGCGCCGCTTTGCCCTGGAGCTCGGTCCGCATGGAATAACTGTGAACGCGGTAGCGCCCGGTTTCGTGCGCACGGATATGACGCAACGGGGCCGGGGCGCGTCCGACTGGACGGGGACGGAACAGCGCCTCGCCGCACGCGCGATGATGGGCAGGATCGGTGAGCCGGCGGACATAGCGAACGCCGTGGTCTTCCTGGCCTCACCCGCATCCGGCTGGATCACTGCGCAGACATTGACCGTCGACGGCGGCCGCATGGACTTCATAGCGCATGCGTAGGCGGTTGCGGCTGACCCGACGTTTCGGTCTCATAAGCGCAATTATTTTCGTTGTTGCGCTGGCGCTTTCAGCACCCTCCTCGGCTTCCGAGTTGCACGAACAGCAGCTGGTAATCGATGGCCGCGACCGCGACTATCTCCTCTCGATTCCGCCGTACCCGAGACCGTTACCGACCATCATCGCGCTGCACGGCACATTGATCAACGCACGCCAGGCCACGGTAAGCATGGGCCTGCAGCCGCTCGTAGACAGCGAAGGGCTCGCCGCCATCTATCCGAGCGCGGTGGCTGCACA
>DATCJI010000186.1:0-5458 GCA_036562835.1 Xanthobacteraceae bacterium
CATAAAGCTTGCCCTCGAGCTCCACGATGTTTCCCTTGCGCAGCGAGCTTGCGATAACTTTCACGATCGGGGTTCCTTCGTAATGCGCAAATGCCGGCAGTCGAGTGGAGAGGCGGCAAGTCGGCTCGCACCATACTTATCCTGCTGGCGTTTGCCAGTCACTTCGCAGACTCCCGGGATGGGAACGGTGCCCGATGCTGCCTAGCGCATCTTCTTATGCGGACCGGCGGCCGTTCCTTCTCGGGCGCATGCGCATCATGGATGCGCTGCGGGCGCATTTTCGCGCGCAGGGCTTTGTCGAGGCTGAATCCCCCGCTCTGGTCGCCTCGCCGGGAAATGAGACGCATCTCCACGCATTTGCGACCGAATGGATCACCCCGGCGGGTAAGCGGGAGGGGCGTTATCTGCGCACTTCGCCGGAATTTGCCTGCAAGAAGCTGCTCGCCTGCGGTGAGCCTCGCGTTGTTGAGTTTGCCCGTTCGTTTCGCAATCGCGAGGAAGGCGTACTGCACCAACCCGAGTTCACGATGCTGGAATGGTATCGCGCAAACGAGCCCTACGAGACGCTCATGCAGGACTGTGCGCATGTGCTTGCCATTGCTGCGCAGGCCGCAGGCACTACGCGGTTCGTATTCCGCGGCCGCTCGGCCGATCCATTTGCGCAGCCCGAGCGGCTCACCGTGAGAGAAGCATTCTCTCGCCATGCCGGAATTGATCTGCTCGCGCTGTTGCCGCCGCAGCCGGCGAGCGTTTTTGCCGAGGCGGCAGCGAAGGCCGGCGTGAGCGTCGCACCGGATGATGTGTGGGGAGATATTTTCAGTCGGGTGCTCGTCGAGCGCATCGAGCCTTACTTGGGGGCAGCGCGGGCAACCTTTCTCGATGAATATCCCATCATGCAGTCGCCTTTGGCCCGGGCTACGCCCAACGACTCTCGTCTGGCGCAGCGCTTCGAGCTCTACATCTGCGGCATTGAGCTCGCCAACGCGTGCGGCGAGCTCACCGATGCAACCGCGCAGCGCGTGCGCCTGGAGCTGCAGATGGATGAGAAAGAGCGCATTTACGGGGAGCGATATCCGCTTGATGAGGCCTTCATCGCAGCACTGGCCGGCATGCCGCCGGCAAGCGGGGCCGCGCTCGGGCTCGACCGCCTGGTCATGCTCGCGACTGGCGCCACATCCATCGAGCAGGTGATGTGGCTGCCGTAAGCGTCAGCGTGTGACAAGCACGTTCAGTATGGCCGTATTGCCATCCTGATTGGCGGCAAGCGCCTTTTTCAGAGCCGCTTCGAGCTCGCCAAGCGCTGCAACGCGCGCGCCCGTCATTCCGAAATGCACCCCGAACTGCGCGTAATCGGGCGCCTCAATCGTGACCCCGTAATGCAGGTTGGTGTGCGCGGCCGCGCCGTCCGGATAGTGATGCAGATGGCCTGCGCGCATCGCGGCGTATTTCTGGTTGTTGAGCACCACAATCAGGATCGGCAGGTCATGCCGCTTCGAGGCTCCCAATGCCTGAATGATCGGATTGTAAAGAAAGGAGCCGTCGCCCACGAGCAGCACAACCGGCCTCTCGCGAGCGGCAAGCTTGACGCCGAGCGCGGTACCGATGCCTTGCCCAAGTCCACCCGATCCGCGGAAGAAGCTTTGCGCCTGCCGCTGCGGCAGGAATTGTCGCAACAGGGTCGAATGAGTGATGGTCTCGTCAACATAAATGGCGTTCTCGGGCAACATCTCGCCGAGCGTGCTCAACAGCGCGATCGGATCGATCGCGCTTCCGTTGCTGCCGCTGCGAGCCTTTTCGCGCTCGTGCGCCAGCTCGGCAATGTGCTTCTCGTGCTCGCGCGCCCAGCGCGCTCGCCGCGTGTCGACCGTCGAAGTTTCGGAGTGCCTCGGCTTGGCAGCAGCCTTGAGCAGCATCAAAGATTCGGCAATGTCGCCTTCGAGGTAAAAGTCGACATGGGTGTTCTGATAAATCATGTCCGCCTTGAGCGGGTTGTCATGAATGGCAACGATCTTGCCGCGCGTTGGCCGCCGGCGCGCCGGGTACCAGGGTGCACGGCCCCCCACGAGCAGGATAAGGTCCGAATCTTCGACCGCCCTGGAATTGGCGAAGCCGATATAGAGTGCATGGTCAGTGGGGAAGTTTGCGTAAGAAGTGGATCGGCCGTTAGTTACCGGCATTGCCAGCGTGTCGGCGAGCTCGACCAATGCCGAGAACGCCCGAGGATCGCGGCCGGAAGTTTCTGCGACGATTACCGGGTTTTTCGCGCTTCGCAGCAATGTCGCGACCTTCTCCACCTCCTCCGCTCTGGGTGCAAGCGGCGGAGCGGGCACGACGTCGCGCTCCATCAGTGGCGGCGTCCAGTCGTGCAGCATGTGCTCGAGGCCCACGTTCAGATAAACCGGACCCCGCGGGATGCGCTGCGCCATCTCGCCAGCGCGGATCACGCTTTCATAGAGCGTGAATGGACTGGTGACCGCGCGCGCCCATTTTGAAATGGGCTGCATGAAACGCTCGATGCCCCCGAAAGTGAGCCCGCCATACCATTGATGCTCGATGTCGAGGTCGGGATTCTCCCCCAGGCTCTGCGACTCTCCCGACATCACAACCATGGGGATTTCGTTCTGAAATGCGCCATGCACCCCCATGCTTCCCTGGAGCATTCCCACACCCGCGTGCAGGAGCACGGCCTGCGGGCGGCCGGTGATCAGCGTGTATCCGGCGGCCATATCGACCGCGAGCGTTTCGTGCCAGGATTCGATAAATATGGGCCCGCTCTTGTGCTCGAGCTTCTGGCGCGCCAATGCCTCCCAAACGGGCGACCACTCAGAGCCGGGCGACGACATGATGTAGTCGATCTTGAGCTTCCGGAACGCCGCGAGGATCGCTTCGCCGCCATCGAGATAGTTTCTCATTCTGATGCACACTCCATGCGGGCCGCATATCACCACCCAATGGGAAGCGCGGCAACCCCGTGCGGAAGCGGATCAGGTGAGCGCAGGCGTGTGACTTGAGCAGGAGTAATCGAATGAGATCGACGCGAAGCATGCTGTCGCGCCCGCAGGACCTCGTGACAGCGGGACTCGTCGACCGCGAGCGTTTGCCGGAACTGATCGAGGTCGCCGAGCGGTATGCGCTGGCACTTACGCCGGATATTGCCGAGCTTATCAACCCTGCCGATGCGCACGATCCGGTTGCGCGCCAGTTCATTCCGTCGAAGCCGGAATTGGAGAGGCGTGCGGAGGAAAGCCTGGATCCGATTGGAGACGATGTGCACAGCCCCGTCCCCGGGATCGTGCACCGCTATCCAGACCGGCTGTTGCTAATGCCCGTCCACGTCTGTGCCGTCTATTGTCGGTTCTGTTTCCGCCGCGAGGTTGTCGGTCGCCAACGCGCGCTTTCTGCACGGGAGCTACGCCGTGCACTCGACTACATCCGCGCGCGCGAGGAGATATGGGAAGTCATTCTCAGCGGCGGCGACCCGCTGGTGCTGTCCGCGCGCCGGATGGCCGAGATCATGCAGGCCCTCGCCGCGATCGACCATGTGAAGGTCACACGCGTGCACACGCGCGTGCCGGTCGTGGCGCCGGCGCGCGTGAACGGCGCGCTCGTATGCGCACTGAAAGCGGCAGGCAAGGCGGTCTACGTGGTGCTGCATGTAAATCACGCTAAGGAGCTGACCCCGAAAGCGCGAGCGGCATGTGCGCGTCTTGTGGACGCGGGCATTCCCATGCTGAGTCAGACGGTCCTCTTGCGTGGCGTCAATGACGATGCGCAAAGCCTGGGCGAGCTGATGCGCGGGCTCGTCGAGTGCCGGATCAAGCCGTATTACCTGCACCATCCCGATCTGGCGCCCGGAACGGCGCATTGGCGCACCGACATTGCACATGGCCAGGCTCTGATGCGCGCGTTGCGCGGCCGGCTCTCCGGGCTATGCCAGCCAACGTATGTCCTGGATATTCCGGACGGCCACGGCAAGTCGCCCATTGGTCCGAGCTACATCGCCGCAAAGAGAGAATCGAATGGAGCGGCCGAGTACGAAATCGAAGACTTTAATGGCCAGCATCACATCTACCCGCCAAAGCCGAAGCCGGATGGTAGCCCGGATTGAGCGCAGCGAAATCCGGGAACGACGTGGCATTTCCCCGGGTTTCGCCGCGCTCAACCCGGGCTACGAATGCCTATCGGCACCAGGTCTCGCACGTGCTGCGGCGATGAAAATTATAAAATACCGCGGTCACACAGCGACCGTGCCAGTCACCCGCGACCAGCGTGATGCGCTCGCCGGCGGCCCACCTCAGGCAACTCGCTGTAAGCCCGGTGAACCGCGCACCATTGATAATGAAATTGCCGCTCCAGGGCGGCTGCACGACTTCGACCACATGGCGCTCGCGCGGCAGCCAATAGCCGCGATGGACGCGGTAGTGCGGGTAAATCATGCCATCGGCAAGTGCCGACTGGCACATCAGCAAAACCGCGACTAACAGCCCCGGCAGACGCAACATGATTGACCCCGCTCCTGGGCGTTGACGCTAAAGGCGATCTGTCCTGATGCCAAGTAGGTGAGGGTCAGTGCTGAGGGAGGTGTTGCAGAATTGCACCGCTAATCCCCCGATGCGCCGTTAATCATATTCGGTGCTTTTGATTGAGCGCCAAAAAGCCGCGCGGTTCCATGACGCGCGACGAGAGGTGCGCGATGCGGTGCTTGATGTGTGATGCGGAAATGATCCTGATCAAAGCGGTTGCCGACGAGTCCGTTGGAGTGGCGGGCTTTGAGCGCCACACGCTTCAGTGCTCCAATTGCGGCGACGTCGAAGAAAGGCTCGTGTTCAGCGCGAAGCCGGGCGCTCGTCCGGCTGAAATCCGAGCGCAACAAACGCCCTCCGCCTCGCCAGCGCCTAATCCCAAGGCCGAAACTCAGGACAATGGTGGATTCTGGGAACGTGCGTTCACCCGGATGGTGAAGGCGCGAATGAAGCACGAGTGAGCTGGCTGCGTCGTACATCGATCGCATCCTCAACGGCGAAAAACCCACTGATCTTTCGATCCAAACTCAACCAACTACATGCTTGCGATCAAAATCCATAAAGCCATTTTGTTCGATGAAGCTACGCGCCGTGCAGGCGGGGTTTACCTTTGTAAGAACATCGAGGTTGCGAGCGGGCGCATGGGGAGACATTTCAGGAACGCATCCGTTCGGTGTTCGGAGCCGCACCTGAGTTTCACTATTTCGAGACGCCGATTGTCATCGACAATGCGGTGAAACAGGTGACTGACGAGGCTGCTTGAGCGGGCAGCTATCTGGCAACGCCTCCCGTTGCCCTCGAAAATGGTGGTTCACATCCAGCTTCGGAGCCTGAAGCTGCTGGCGTTGCTCAAACGCGTAGGTTGGGAAATCGCGATGGAGGACGGCTGCATAGTAGCGCCACGCCGTGTTATGAAGGCAGGGGGAGGCTCTCAA
>DATCJI010000214.1:0-2330 GCA_036562835.1 Xanthobacteraceae bacterium
GGCACGGGCAAGACCACGCTGGCCCGGCATATTGCGCACGGGATCGACGGCAAGGTTCTCTATGCCGCCTTCACCGGCAAGGCGGCATGCGTCATGCGCAGCAAGGGGTGCCGCGGCGCTACCACCATTCACCGCCTCATCTACAGGCCACCGGAGACGCGCGAGGAACAGCCCAGCTTCGAGCTGTGGGACTCGGCACCCGCCTCGAAAGCGAGCCTCATCATCATCGACGAATGCTCGATGGTGGATGCCGAGCTTGCGCGCGATCTCATGTCCTTTCGCGTGCCGCTGCTCGTACTCGGCGATCCTGCGCAGCTGCCGCCCATTGCGGGCGGCGGATTCTTCACCGAGGCCGAGCCGGATGCCATGCTCACGGAGGTGCATCGGCAGGCGCGTGACAATCCCATCGTGCGCCTTTCCATGGACATTCGCGCCGGCCGCGCGCTCGCCCACGGTCATTATGGCGACACCGTCGTGGTGCGGCGAAGCGAGCTCGATCCCAAGCGCGTGATTGCGGCCGATCAGATTCTCGTCGGCCGCAATACGACGCGGCGCGCCTACAACGCGCGCCTGCGCGAGCGACGCGGCTTTGCAAGCCCGCTGCCGGTGGCCGGCGACAAGCTCGTCTGCCTGCGCAACAACCGCAACAAGGGCCTCTTCAACGGAGGTCTCTGGATCGTGAAGGAGAAGCCGAAAAAGCGGCGCAAGGTTCTGCGCATGCGCATTGCGCCTGACGAGGATCTGGATGGCCGCCCTCCCCGCCTTCCCGATCCGCATGTGAAAGTCTCGGTGCGCCAGGAATGCTTCGACGGCAACATCGAGCAATTCGTGTGGGAGGAGCGCAAGGGCTTCGACGAGTTCGACTATGGCTACGTGCTCACGGTGCACAAGTCCCAGGGCTCGCAATGGGACGACGTGGTGCTGTTTGACGAGTCTGCAATTTTCTCAGAGCATCGCGCGCGCTGGCTCTACACAGGCGTGACCCGCGCGGCCAAGCGGCTGTGCGTCGTGGTTTAGGCTAGATCGACTTCAGTCTCCGGCGGAGCTCTTCGGTGTCAATCCGATATTCCCAATAATCGAGAAGGACCTCGCGGTTGGCGTCTATGAACCTTCGCACCTGCTCAATTAGTCTCGTCGGAACTTCGCCTTCAACTACTGTACCATCCGCGATTGCAACAGACGCCGTTTTGCTCCGAGGATCGACTGATAACGGCGGATCAATCGCTACCTTGAGCCGCGGTGCATGGCGGGTATTGCCCTTGGGTGAAATGAAAATCGTATTCTCGATCCCGGTTACAGCCTTGCGATAGGAAACCATCTCTTCGAGCAGCTCCTCCTCCGCCCGTTGGTCGGCCAGTTCGACCAGTGCCGTGGTTGGCACGATCGTGTAGTCGAGATCCGGAATAGTAATAATGCTGCCCGCCCGCATCGCCTCAATGAGGCGGGCGGGGTTTGCCATGATCTCTTTGGATGAAACGTCACTGGTCATCCGCCGAATGTAATCCGTGACCCTCACGAGCGCCAGCGACATGCCGGACGTGTGCTCCCGGATGGCGCTTCGCCCATCGGGATTGCACTTGCTACATCGTCGAGATGCAGCAAGGCATAGCGCAGCCGGTTGTCAAAGACGTGGTGCTTGTCGGTGCCGGGCACGCGCACGTCAGTGTCCTGCGCGCCTTCGGCATGAAGCCCGTCCCTGATGTCCGCTTCACCTTGATCACGCGCGAGGTGCACACGCCCTATTCCGGCATGCTGCCGGGCCTGATCGCCGGGCTTTACGATTTCGACGAAGCGCACATCGATACCGGCCCATTGTCGCGCTTTGCCGGCGCGCGGCTCCATAATGACGAGGTGGTCGGCATTGATCCGCTGCGCAGCGGGTGATCTGCCGCAAGCGCCCGCCCATCTCCTACGATCTCGTGTCGCTCGATCCCGGCTCGACACCCAACACCGCGCTGGTTGCCGGCGCGCGCGAGCATGCCATTCCAGTCAAGCCGATCGCGGGTTTTCTCGAGCGCTTCGATGCGCTGAAAGCGCGCGTGCTCGCGCGCAAAGGTCACGTCCGGATTGCATTGGTGGGCGGCGGAGCCGGTGGAGTCGAGTTGCTCCTGTCGGTCGAGCGCCGGTTGCGACGTGAGCTTGCGCACGCGAGCTGTGATCCGGCCAGCATCTCATACACGCTCGTTACAAAAAGTCCTGACATTCTGCCCGCATTCCCGCGCGCGTTTCGCGCGCGTTTTCGTAAGGTGCTGCGCGAGCGCGGCATCGCCGTTTTTGCGGGCGCCGCAGTGACTCGGGTCGAAGCCGGCTGTCTGTTCCTCGACGGTACC
>DATCJI010000228.1:0-10144 GCA_036562835.1 Xanthobacteraceae bacterium
CCATATCGGGCTCTATCGCGAGCCCAAGACCTTCGTGGCGGTGGAATATTTCTTCAAGGCGCCTTCCGATGTGGCGGATCGTCTTGTCATCACAGTGGTTCCGGTTCTCGCCACGGCCAACACGGCGGTCGCGGCCGTGGACCGTCTGAAAGAACGCGGCGCCAAGGACATCAGGCTCGTATGCCTGATCAGCGCGCCGGAAGGCATCGAACGCATGCGTGGCATCCATCCCGATGTTCGCATCTGGACCGCCGCCATAGATGAAGGACTCGACGAGCAGGCCTTCATCATGCCCGGCCTGGGCGACGCAGGCGACCGCGCGTTCGGTACGAAGTAACCGTGTTACCACGCTCAACGTGAACGCTTGGGGAGAGCACCATGCCGGAAGCGGATAGTGAAGGCGCGAGATTTTTTGCGGAGCAGCCGCAGAAGGCTCCCGGTTTTTTCCTGAAGGGCTCGCATCAGCTTGACTGGGGCATGAAGAACCGGCTCGCGCGCGTATTCAACCCGATGAGCGGCCGCACGGTGATGCTGGCCATCGACCACGGCTATTTCCAAGGTCCGACAACCGGCCTCGAGCGCATCGATCTGAGCATTGTGCCGCTCCTGCCTGCGTGCGATGCGCTGTTCTGCACCCGTGGCATCTTGCGCTCCGTCATTCCGGCGGACTGCGGGAAACCCATGGTGCTGCGTGCCAGCGGCGGCCCCAGCATCCTCAAAGAGCTGTCGGACGAGCAGATTGCCATGGATATGGAGGATGCGATCCGCCTCAACGCCGCGGGCGTCGGCATTCAGGTCTTTATCGGCGGCGAGCATGAGACGCGCTCAATCCACAACATGACGCGTCTCGTCGATGCAGGATTGCGCTACGGAGTACCCGTGATGGGAGTTACGGCGGTGGGCAGCAACATGGTGCGCGATGCCAAATACTTTCGCCTCGCCTGCCGCATTATTGCGGAGCTCGGCGCACAGTACGTGAAGACGTACTACGTGACGGACGGTTTTGAGACGGTCACGGCCTCCTGCCCGGTACCTATCGTGATGGCGGGTGGCAAGAAGATTTCCGAGCTCGATGCGCTCACGATGGCGCACAACGCGATCCATCAAGGCGCCGCCGGCGTGGACATGGGGCGCAACATCTTCCAATCCGAGCACCCGAGCGCAATGCTCGCCGCGGTGCATGCGGTCGTGCACAAGAACATGAAGCCCGCACACGCGCTCGACATGTACAAGTCGCTCGCGACAGCGAGCGGGAAGGTGCACTGATGCTAGCTCAGCCGCTCCCCGGCCTCGGTTTTCTGCGCGATGTCAATCCATTTGTCGCGCAAGCGAAGAAATAATCGGCGTATCTCTTCGTCCAGGGCCTGCTCCGCCTTTTTGCTGCATTTCGCCGCTTCCTCCTGCGTCGTAACGGAGATCATGTGCTCAGCTCCGGACCTCCCGCCCCCCTCTATTCTGGCAAACTGCCGCGAGCCGTTCCGTTACCTAGGTTAAATGCGCCAGCTGAAAAGAGCAACTCTCATATGGTAGGCGCCACCAGGGCTGGTAAGAGCAAACCTCCAAAGACGAGAGCAGCGCGCCGGGAGACCATCATTGTGCACTATTGTACTTCGCCGCGCGTTTCAAATATAGTGCGGTGTTTCTCATGGAGGTCTCTGATGAAACTGAAGGTGATATTGGCGTGCGTGGTAGTGGCCAGCCTCGCGTCTCCGGCCTTTGCGGCGACTTACTACGTCGTGCAAAACAACAAGACGCACAAATGCGCGGTGACGACGAAAAAGCCGTCGGAGAAGAGCAAGACTTCGGTGATCGTAGGGACCACAACCGGTTACCCGAGCAAGCAAGAGGCGACCACCGCCATGGGCGGGCTGCAGGAATGCAAGGCCGCCTAGAGGCCTCGAAAAACGCGAACCGGTTTTCGGAACAGATCAGACTCAGCAAATAATAGAGCGGAATGACCATTCCAAGGTCATCCCGCTGTAATAGCGTTGTACAGAGGGCGTCTCCGATCCTGCACGGATCGGAGACGTTTCTATTCGGCTGCTTCTGCTTGCGGCAGCGCCAGGCGAGGCCGCGGCGCGTCGACCACGACTGTGTCGAACTCGGCGTTCAGGCTTTTGCTGATCACCGGATCGGCCGGCACCTCCTGACAGGGCTCGTACCACGGCTGCTTCTCGACCACGCCGTCCTGCAGTGATTGGGCCAGAAGGCTTCCGATTTCCTCGCCTTCGAGCGGAACGAGCCTGTTGCCGCCGTCGTGTCTGTAAAGCTGCGGACAGAAGTACAGGGCGTGAATGCGCGGATCGTACCCCTCCAGCACCAGAAAGTGCTGCGGGCGCAGAAAGATGTTGTACTTCTTGACGACTTTTCGTTCCGTGGTGGCGAGCGCCACCCGGAGCCTCTCTTCCGCCGGGCCGATGATGGTTCCCGCCTCAAGCAGGATGATCCAATCCTTCTTCGCGACATTATCCGGATGGATCGCTATGTAGTGAGAAGGAACTCTTCTGCGTATAATCCCCATTTTCCGCTCTCCCCTGAAAATCCCCAGAACTGCGTCTAAAAGTACCGGCGCAGCATCGTCAGCGCCAGCACTTTGTTGCAGGCATTGTCCTGTTATTGAGACAATACATTGAGACGCAAATCCGACTTTATGTGGAACTTGGAGCGCATAGTGTGGACAACCGGCCGCGTACTAAGCGGGCGCGTTCGCCTTGGCGCGCACGGGCGTGGAACTTTGCGCTGCAAGTGCCCGGCGCATTTCCTGCGTAAGATCACGGATATGGCTGCGGGCCTCCATTTCGGCGCGGTCCCCGTTTCGCAGGCGCAGCGCCTCCAACAGCTTCTCATGGTCATCGCACGATTGCGGCAGATGCATGGGCATGTAGTCGCGCTGAATGCGCATCGCGCGGATCTGGGCGAGCACCGAGATCAAGAGGCGTTCCAGGGTGCGATTACGCGCGATGCGCACGATCTGCTCGTGAAATTCTAGCGCGAGCGCATAATAGCCTTCGAGATCGCGCGCGCCGAGCTTGGCGCGCTGCTCATCGATATTGGTCTGCAGGGCCGCAAGGTGCTTATCGGTGATGTTTGCAGCCGCAAGGCGCGCGGCCATTCCCTCGAGCGCCTCACGCGCCACATAGATTTCAAGCGCCCGCGCAGGATCGTAGTCGATCAGATAGACGCCCTGGCGCGGGACGATCTCGACGATGCCTTCCGCCTCGAGCCGGTTGATTGCGCTCCACAACGGAGTGCGGCTTACGCCAAGCTCGCGGCTCAGCTCCTCCACGCTGATCTTGTCTCCGGGAGCGTAGCGCGTGCCGCTGAGGAACAGCTCGCGCACGAACTCGTATGCGTCTCCGCTCAGACTTGATCGGCGCAGCTTTCGCACGGGCTCCCTTTCTTCCGATCTTGCCCCGTCGAGCAGCACAGATACCGCGGCAACGACGGGGGTCTCAAGTGCTCCCGGCAGCAGTAATTAGATCGCACACGGCGGTGAACTTCTCGCGCGGCTTGCCGTTGGGCTCTCCGCGGGCGCGCTCGGCCGCATCGATTCTCTGCCAATCGGCGTAACCTACAACTTTGCACGCGGCGAGTTCAGCCTCCAGGCCGGCAAAGCCCGGCTTCGAGACCGCGGGTGCGCGCGCAATATCCTCGAGAATGGACTGCACGGTTTCCACGCTGTCAGCGCGATTCGTGCCGATGATTCCGGTGGGTCCGCGCTTGATCCAACCCGTAACATAGAGCCCGGGCACGGGCTCTCCATGGAGCAGACAGCGGCCCCTGCGGTTGGGGATGACGCCGTTCTCGCCATCGAAATCGACGCCCGGTATGGGCTGGCCGCGGTAGCCCACGCTGCGGAAAGCGAGCTGGCACGCAAGTTCGAGATGCATCGAGGTAGGCAACGCTCTTTGTGCAAAAGGCGCCCCTTGCAGCTCGCTGTGTGCGAGCGTGATCCGCTCGACCTTCTCTACTCCGCTGATACGCACCGGCGTCTTGCAGAAATGAAAAATGATGCGCCTGTGCGCATCGCGTGCGCCGTTTGCTGCGAATGTGCGGAAAATTTCGAAGTTCTTCCTGCTCTCGTCCGCGTGCCGGTCCGCGAGCTCGGCAGCGCTTGCCGCGTTCAGCTCGAGGTCGCATGCGCTCACTACCGCCGCGCAATTGCGAATTCGCCCGAGCTCATTGAGCTCGACAGAAGTAAACTTCGCCTGGGCAGGACCGCGTCGGCCGATCACGTGGATCTCGCGGACGCGGCTTGCGCTAAGGGCATCAAGCGCCTGCTCGGTAATGTCAGTCCGCCGCAGATCGTCGACCGGAGTCGCGAGCATGCGCGCAAGGTCGGCCGCCACGTTGCCCTGCCCGATAATGACTGCGCATTCACCCGAGAGATCGAAGGTTGCATTCTGAAAATCCGGTTGTCCATTGTACCAGCCGACGAACTCGGTCGCGGTGTGGCTGCCTGACAGCTGCTCGCCGGGAATGCGCAGAGCGCGGTCCGCGCTTGCGCCGTAAGCGAGCACCACGATGTGATACGCGCGCGTCAGATCCTGGACCGTTACGGTGCAGCCAATCTCAATATTGCCCCGGAAGGCAAAACCCGGCGAACGAGCGATCTTGTCGTAGGTGAGGGCGACCTGCTTGATCTTGGGATGATCCGGCGCCACTCCCCCGCGCACGAGCCCAAACGGCGTGGGCAGCCGGTCAAACACGTCGACCCGGATCCCGGGGCTCTTTCGCAGCAAGGCCTCGGCTGCATAGAACCCGCTCGGCCCCGCGCCGACGATTGCGGCATGCAGGTCCGGTGCACCCTCAGTTGGGCCAGCGATCATGAGAGTGGCGGGATAACCGCATTCAGTAGCCGAGCTCGGCGCGACGGGTTTCGGCGGTCGGAAGCGGCGTCTGCTTGTCCTCGATGAGCGGCAGTAGCCGGGACTTTTCCGCGTTCACGACGATCCAGTGCTTCTGATCCTCCGCAAGATCGTCTTCAGCGGTAATTGCCTTGACCGGGCACACCGGAATGCATGCGCGACAATCGATGCAGATGTCGTTATCGATGTAGACCATGTCCTCGTCGGCATGAAAGCAGGTGACCGGGCATACGGAGACACATTCGGTGAAGCGGCAAAGCCGACAATTGTCCGTGACCACAATTGTCATCGCGCCCTCCTTGGTCCCGGGCTGTCGCAGCGCCAACAGCACCGCACAGATTGTATGTAATCACGGGCGTTAAATCAAACATGAAACATGAAAGTAGGGGTAAGCCGGCCATCCCCCATCCTGGCGCCTAAAACGGCCTGTTCGCGCGGCGCCTAAGATTGACTTCCAGAGCCGCATGTCCACAATCGCGTGGCATAAAACATGAAATCACCGACCTGGAAAAAGGGGTTAAGAGCGATGCGCGGAACAGCGCAGCGAATGAGCATGGCCGCGGCAGCCGCGTTTTTGTGGCTCGGCTCCTCGGCCGTTGCCCAGGACACCATAAAGCTGGGCTTTTTCGGCCCGCTGACTGACCGCTTCGCTGCCTTGGGGCTTGATGCCAAGAAAGGCACCGACCTCGCGCTCAAGCAGGTCAATGCCGCGGGTGGCGTCAATGGGCGCAAGATCGAGCTCATCGCCTACGACGACCGCGGTAACCGTGCCGAGGCGGTCGCGGTCGCCCGCAAGCTGATCGAGCAAGATAAGGTGGTTGCGATCGTCGGTGGCTCACTCAGTCTGACCAGCATCGCCGCGGCACCCATCATCAGCGAGGCCAAAGTGCCGATGGTGGCGGCCTATTCCAACGCGGTCGGGGTGGTCAAAGGCAATGATTACGTGTTTCGCTGGGCGAGCGTTGCGGACGTGCAGGGCTGGATCATGTCGCACCATGCCGTGCAGGAGCGCGGCTACAAGCGCTTCGCCTTGCTTGCGCAGGACGAGGAATACGGCCGCGGCATCATCAACGGCGCAGAGAAGGGTCTCGCCAAATTGGGCGGCGAGGTGCTGTACAAAAAAGCGTTCGCGCCGACCGAGCGCGAATTTCGCGCGATCATGACAGAGATCAAGAACCTCAACGTCGACGCCGTGCTGATGAGCGGTTTTGGCCCCGCGCTGACCGCGGCCGGACGCCAGGGCTACGAGCTCGGGGTGATGCCAAAGGCGCAGTTCTATGTCGGCTGCGACCTAAATCAGATCGATTGGTTCAAGGGCATTGGCGAATATGGCGATGGCACGATCGGCACCCTCGAAGTGATCACGCCGACCGAGCACGCCTTCACCAAAGAGTTCATGGCCGCCTATGACAAGGAGTATAACGAAAAGATCATCACCCATGAGGCAGGGCTCGCTTACGACACAACGCGTTTGATTGTCGACGCCCTCAAGCGCGGCGGCAGCGATCGGGAAGGCGTTCGCAAGGCGCTCGGCGAGACGCAAAGCTTCATGAATCTCTCGGGCGTGAATGTTTCATATACCGATCTGCGCGAGCCGCTCCTGCCCATCGCACTGGGGCAATGGGAGAAGTCGCGCCACGACATCAAGCTCCTGAAATTCGTGCAGGACAAGGAGCTGATCGATCCCCGCCCCTGGTACCAGTATTACAAATAGCCGCTCCATTGCGCATATGCACTACACCGTCATGCCCGGCCTTGTGCCGGGCATCCACGTCTTACATGCCTCGATCTAGACGTGGATGGCCGGGACAAGCCCGGCCATGACGTTTTCGGCGGCGGGATAATGGAGACGATCAGCCTGTCAGTGCTGAGCCAGCAGCTGGTGAACGCGCTGGCGCTTGGTTCCATCTACGCCATGATCGCGGTCGGTCTCGCCATGATCTACGGCGTGCTGCGCGTGCTGCACATCGCGCATGCGGGAGTCTATACGGCGGGGGCCTATCTGGGCCTGTACTTTTATGATCTCAGCGGCAATCTTGCTGTTGCGATCATCGGGGCGATGCTGGTTGCGGGCGCACTCGGCGCGCTCATCGAGCGCTTCGTTTATCGCCCCATGCTGCCCAAGCCGCGCATTGTCGCGCTTATCGCCAGCATCGGTTTGTTCATCTGCCTCTCGGATATTTTTCGCATCCTCGCCGGGCCGCACCAGCTCACGCTCGATGTGCAGGCGCTGACCGGCCATTTCACGCTGGCCGGCCTGACAATATCGCGCGTCGATATTCTCATCGTCGGCGGCACGGCTGTCATATTTGCGGCGCTCTGGCTCCTGATGCGGCACAGCGCGCTGGGTTTTGCCATCCGGGCCGTGGCGCAGGACGGCGAAACCGCGAAGGTGATGGGCATCGATGTGGATCGAAGCGTGCAGGCCGTGTTCTTTCTCGGCTCGGCGATTGCCGCTTTCGGCGGCGTCATGGTCGCGATTCTCTACAACGCGATTTACACCAGCATGGGCGACGTGGTCGCCTATAAGGGGCTTGCCCTCATCGTCATCGGCGGATTCGGCAGCATGCTGGGAGCGGTGCTCGCATCGTTTCTGCTCGGCATCGCGGAGACGGTGCTGACGACCTACACGCAAATCCCGCTCTCGCGCGACGGAATCGCCATGCTGATCCTGGTGCTGCTGATCCTTGTGCGCCCGCAAGGTCTGCTTGGCAGGGAGCACAGCGGTGCTTGACGCCTATGTGGTGACCATCCTGACCCTGATGGGGGTCTGGAGCATCGTCGCGCTCGGGCTCAATGTCATCACCGGATTTGCCGGTCAGTTCAATCTCGGAATTGGAGTCTACATGGGCACCGGCGCCTATGTCAGCGCGATGCTCACCACGGAAACGGATCTGGGATTTTGGCAAGCACTGCCCTGTGCCATCGCCGCTTCGGCGCTCATGGGACTGCTGACGGGTCTCCCCGCATTGCGCGTGCGCGAGGATTCGCTTGCCGTGCTCACGATCGGATTTGTCTTCGTTTTCGAATCCCTCCTCGTCTATTTGCCTTACTTCGGGGGGCCGGTGGGCATCAGCCGCATTCCGCGCGCGAGCCTCGGCGGCAACCTCGTGAGCAATCAGCTCTATCTGCTCATTGTAATCGGAGCGCTCGCGCTCAGCGTGGCAATATGCCTTTTCCTGCGGCGCTCATGGATGGGTCTCGCCTGGGAAAGTATCAGAGAAAACGAGCTTGCCGCCGACGTGATCGGCATTCATCCGGCGCGCTTCAAGCTGTATGCGTTCGCCATTGGAGCCGGCCTCGCCGGTCTGGGCGGAGTTCTCTACGCGCACTTCATTCGTTATGTCACGCCCTATGATTTCGGGTTTGTGCCTTCGATTTACGTGCTGGTGATGGTGGTGCTGGGCGGCCTCGGCACCGTGCGTGGTGCCGTGTTCGGCGCCTGCTTCCTGACGCTCCTGCCCGAGGTGTTTCGGTTCGTGCAGGATTACCGCAACCTGATCTACGGACTCACGCTGGTACTGTTCATGCTGTACGAGCCGCGCGGGCTTCTGGGCAGCGGCAGCCTGGTGGTTCGTGCGACGCAAGCATGCGCCGCACAACTCAAGGCCATCATAACGGCGAAGCGCTCGTATGCTGCAAACCCGTAACCTGAGCCGGCGCTTTGCCGGCCTGAGCGCGCTACGCGGCGTCAGCCTCGACGTACGCGAGCGCGAGATTTTCGGCGTCATCGGACCTAACGGCGCCGGCAAGACCACGCTTTTCAACCTGCTCAGCGGCATCATTCGCCCAAGCGAGGGCGAAATCATTTTCAAGGGCTACGCCATCCATCATCTGCCCTGCCATCGCATTGCCCGCCTCGGCATGGGACGCACTTTCCAGATCGTGCGTCCGTTCAGCGAGCTATCGGTGCGGGACAACGTGCTAGCGGCGATTGGCGTGCGCTTTTGCACCTCCTTCTTCTCGGCACTCGGGCAGCATCAACGCAGGCACCATCGCGACGTGGCGCAAGAGTTGCTCAGACGCACGGGGCTCGAGGCCTATGCGCGCGAGCTCGCGTGCAATCTGCCGCTGGGACTGTTGCGGCGGCTCGAGATCGCGCGCGCGCTCGGCCTCTCTCCCGCGCTCATCCTGCTCGACGAATCGTTTTCCGGGCTGAGCCACCGGGAAGCGAGCGCGCTTGTCGAGCTGGTTTATCGGCTGCGTGAGGACGGCATGACCGTTCTGCTGATCGAGCACAACGTGCGTCTCACCATGCAGCTGTGCGATCGCCTGGCGGTGCTCGACCGCGGCGAGAAGATTGCCGAAGGCATCCCGCAGGACGTGCGCAACAATCCACGCGTGGTTGCCGCCTATCTGGGAAGCGCCCGGGATGATTGAAGTCAGGGACCTGCACGTCTGGTACGGCCACGTGCATGCGCTGAACGGGATATCGTTCGCACTTTCCCGCGCGCAGATTTTCGCCGTGCTGGGCGCGAATGGTGCAGGCAAAACGACGCTCCTGCGCAGCATCCTGGGACTGAACGCCTCGAAGGGCGACATTATCCTGGAGGGCCGCGATATCTCGGGACTGTCGACGCACGAGCGCGTTCGCCATGGCATTGCCATGGTGCCGGAGGGCCGCCGCTTGTTTCCCGAATTCACGGTGGGCGAGAACCTCAGGATCGGCGCTTATCATCGTCATGATCGTCCAGCCGTGGCACGCGACATCGAGGAGGCCTGTGCACTTTTTCCCATCCTGCGCGAGCGCTTTCATCAGCAGGCGTGCACGCTCTCCGGCGGCGAAGGTCAGATGCTGGCGATAGCGCGCGCGCTGGTTTCGCGGCCCAGACTCTTGCTGCTGGACGAGCCCTCTGTCGGCCTGATGCCCAAAGCGGTGCATGAGATATTCGAGATCATCCGACAGATTCCGCAAAAAAATTCGGTAACGGTGCTGCTGGTCGAGCAGAACACAAAAAAGGCACTCGCCGTCGCCGGTGATGCGGCAGTGCTGGAGCTCGGCCGTGTGGCATTGACTGGAACGGCCGTCCAGGTGGCCAGCGATCCGCGCACGCGCGAGGCGTATCTGGGGGGATGATTTTGTTTTGTAGGATGGGTTGAGCGCAGCGAAACCCATCGTGTCTGGCAATCATGGGAGATGGTGGGTTTCGCGTTCGCTCAACCCACCCTACGGCGCCACTTCGAATTTAACGCCTTGCGCCAGCGGCAGCTGCGTCCCGTAGTTCATGGTGTTGGTCGCGCGTCGCATGTAGGACTTCCACGCATCCGACCCCGCT
>DATCJI010000250.1:0-4419 GCA_036562835.1 Xanthobacteraceae bacterium
ACTCGGCAATGGGATTGGACGAGAGTTTCGCCTGCGCGGCGAGCGCTTCGTCCCGGTGCTCCTCCCCGCGCCCCTCCGGCCGGTACCCGAAACGATAGGCAGCACTGTTGTCCCACCACCCGCGTGCATTATCGGAAGCGCCGTAGAACATCTCATATCGGATGTCCGGGTGATCAAGCCCGATACGGACGAGCTGCGCCAGATCAGCCGGGGAGATCCAGATCGAGAGTCGCCGGCGATCGACCGGCTTGTCTGCGAAATTCCCGATTCTGATGCAGGTCACACGCAGCCCGTGCTTGAACGCGTAAAGCGCTCCGATTGCTTCCCCGAAGGCTTTGCTTGCGCCATAGCGGGAGTCCGGACGCACTGCCGCCTCCACCCCGAGGCGTCGATGGCGCGGATAAAAGCCGATCGCGTGATTCGAAGACGCGAACACGACGCGCTGCACGCCCGCCCGCGCGGCAGCATCGAAGAGGTTGTAGCAGCCGATGATATTCGACTTGAGAATCGTGTCCCATGGACCTTCGACCGAAAAGCCGCCGAGATGCACGATCCCATCGACGCCCTTAACTGCGCGCTCGATGGCCTGCACGTCCGTGAGCTCGGCCGGGATGAATTCCTCGTCGCCGCCGAGATCAGCAGGTGTCTTCGCGTCGCTAAGCCGCAGCTTCGGGTAGACCCCCTTCAGCAGGCGGCGCAACCCGGTGCCGATGCTGCCTGCCGCACCGGTAATCAAGACCGTATGCATGAATTTCTCCACCTGCTTCGTAGTGTGGGTTAGGCGCGAAGCGCCGTAACCCACCGCATTGTCGCTACACGGTGGGTTTCGCTGTCGCTCAACCCACCCTACAACGAATAGCCGCCGTCGACGACGAGGGTTTGCGCGGTGATCATGCTTGTATCCGCGCAGAGAAAGACAATCGCGCTCGCAATGTCGGCTGGCGTGCAGGCGCGCTTGAGCAGCGTGCGCTCGATAGAGGCCTCTTTGCGCGCGGTGGGCCACGGCCGGGTCCAATCGGTATCGACAAATCCCGGCGCCACGGCATTGACGCGCACTGCGGGGGCGAGCGCCCGTGCAAGGTTCTTGGTCAGATTGATCAGCGCCGCCTTGCTCGCGCCGTAAGCCATGCTGGAGCCCGCCATGTTGATTCCGGCAACGGAGGCGGTGTTGCAAATGGCGCCATGCGTCTCCTTCAGGGCAGAAGCTGCCGCCCGCGTACAGCGGAACGGACCGAGCAAGTTGGTGGCAAGAATCCTGGCCCAGAATTCCTCAGTCAGCCGGTCAAGCTCGGAAGGCGTAATCGGCTCGACGGTCGCGGGCGTTCCGGCATTGTTGACGAGAAAGTCGAGTCGACCAAGCGCATCAATCGCGCCGCGCACCATCTTTTCTGCAGAGTGGGCCGCAGATACGTCGCCGGGCGCCGCGATGACGGAATAGCCCAAAGCGCACAAGCGCTCGACCGAGGCCGGTCCCCGTCCATCTTCCGGCAAATGGTTGAGCGCCACCTTCGCGCCGCGGCTCGCGAAGAGCTCGACTGTCGCTAGTCCGATGCCGGAAGCCGCACCCGTGACGAGGGCGGTCTTGCCGTCGAGCCTATGCATGCGCCCGCAGGGCTAACGGCGCATTTCGCTGAACAGAACCCCGCCCTTGGCCTTCGCGGTCGGCTCCGTCTCGATGATCGAGACCGTCACCACCTCGGGCACCACCGAAAAATGCTTCACCACCGCGTCCGTGATGTCTTTCACCAGGGCACGCTTTTGATCGAGCGTTCGCCCTTTCACCGCGTGCACATAGACCTCCGGCATGTCCTTCTCCCTGTGGCTGGCGTTCCCGCACTATACCGGGAACCGCCTTCGTGGGAACAGATGCCGGGACGTCGGCTCCTACCAGATGGGCCCCCACACGGTGCGGGCATCTGGGGCTGACCGATACCCCTGCACACGCGCGTGCCGTTGAGCAGAGCTACCGGCCGACAGGTCCAAAAGAGGCGCTGTTTTCCGGATTGGCGGATACGTGGGTATCCGTTACGGGCAGGGTCGGTGCGCTCGCGCGTGCGATAAAAGCAGTCGCCAGGACGGGCGGCGCGCTCAATGAGCGCACACGCCGGATCTTGCCTGGCGGGCCAAAGGTACAGGAGCGGTCCAGGAGCACCCACGCGCCGTTTGTGCACGAGTGGAGGCCGCGATTGCTCGAGGCTTCGGCCCACGCCTGACCTTTCGTGGACGCCACCCGTTCCACCCTTTCGCCGCGCACTGCCTTGCCGTGCAAGGCGCGCGCCGGCGCAAGCGCAAATGCCCGGCCTGCATCGGCAAGCTCTTCCGCACCGAAAAAGTCTGAAGCGAGTATGCCGGCGAGAAGCGCACCGGCGATCAAGAATAGCCCAACCTGCAACGTGCGCCGAAAACGGGCGGATACGCACAACAACCCGAATTCCGGATGCAGGTCCCACGCAGCCGGCACCCTCGACCTCCCACAGATTGCGGCCTCCTAAACACATCAAAGGAATGAACCCTTCGTTGCTGCGCGCCTGCAAATTCAACCGTTTGCTGGCCGAACGCCCGCATGCGCTTGAAATCAGGCGAGAAATCGCAGCCCGCTGCTTTAGGTCAGGGCTACTGCTTCATTACCATGCAGGATCGGCTAGCATGGCTACGGGAGAGGGGGAGTGCATGGCGGAGAAACGTCATGGAGCTCCGAACCGAAAGCTCGCGCGAATTCGTTCACAAGAGAGTGCCAAATCACTGCGCCCAATGCGGGGAGCCGATCTTCCTGCCGGAATGGTCCGAATACCTGGACCGCTGTCGCGTGCGGCACCTCTGGGAATGCGAGGCGTGCGGCTACAAGTTCGAGACCCTTGTATCGTTTTCTGACGCCTGAACTCGGCGCAAGCCGCACGAACAAGAACCAAAAAGAAGAGCCGTCGGCACCCCGGCGGCTCTTTGCTTCTGCATGTCGGGCGCAATAGCGAAGCCTATTGCGCCGAGCAGGCGGCGGAATACGCTGGCGCTATTCCGCCCTACAAACTGCTCAGCGAATGAGCGATGCTTCGCGCACGTCGTTGCTGGACGCTTCCGCGCTCATTTCCTGCGGCTGCCGCGCAGAGGCGGGCAATTGCAGTACCGTTGCGCGCTGGCCCTCACACAAACGGGTGAGCAGGACCACCTGCCCATCCGGGAATTCAAGTGCATCGTGGTGGGTCACGGCATTGTCCATGTTGATCTGCCGGAAACGGGCGAGTTTCTGGCCGATCTTTTTGTTGGGCAAAATGCCGATGCCGAAGGACGGCTCGCATTCCACATTTTGCTCGAATGCGAGCTCGGTGCCCGGAAGAAGGCAAACCGCAACGTTCGGTTCGCCGACCGCGGCAAAGCCGCGCGTAATCGAGTTATGGAATTTGGTAACCACCAGCTTGTCCTCGATTCTGGCAGGTCTGGTCGCGACATGGTGCAGACTATAGTCACACATCAAAGAAGCTCCTGTTGCTAGCGCCGAGCCGGGTGACCTCTTTGGCGACGCCGTCCAGCGGTAAGTCACTGACCAGACATTGTCCCGGCTGTTGGCAATGTCGCCTCTTCATCGTTGAGGAGACCGCAATCCGTTACCCTCGAAGCCGAATTGCGAGACGCTCCTCGTCAGTGCCAAAGAAGCTTTGGCATGAACGCGGGAGCAACGGAGCGGTTCCGCTCCGCGCGGCCGCTCTCTGGACATCGATGATGGTACGCAATCAAGTACACCGCTTGGAGGTATCGTTGCGCCTCGTCTCGACATAAGTACTGGGTCATGAACCGGCGAATCACCATTCCGGCGACGACCGATGCACTCGACCACGAGTTCGCGCAGGAAAGAGCAGCCACGCTCGGGCGGCTTGGCCGTGCACTGGAAGTCGCGCTCTCGGCGCTGTCGCAGATCGACTCACCAGGGCAGGACCGAGAGCGGCTGGTCGAAGAAGCAAGCCTCGCCTTGTGGCATTTCGTCGTGCAACGCGAAGCGTGCGGCCTGCGCGACTTTGCCTATGTGGTGCGAGACTACCGTGTGCCGCGGGAAGTCGCCGCGCGCATGGGCGCCATGCCGTCCGGTTCACTGAAAAGACGCGCATCCCGCATGAGCGTCAGCGACATGCGGGAATAAGCCCGGATATGGCTTCGCTCGTCCGGCATACTGGACGGTTCCCAATGCGCTTCGAAGGATACGCCATCATCTCGGAAGACGGCATGATTGCCGATGCGGCTGGACATATGCCAGCGGTGCTCACAGTCGAAGCCGACCAGAAATTCTTCCAAGCGAGCCTTGATCGTGCGGCGGTGGTCGTGCATGGGCGCCACTCGCACGAAGGCGGCCCGCGCGCCTCGGCGCGCAAACGCCTGATCGTCACAACGCGCGTTGCTGGTTTCGCGCCGGATCCCGTGCTGCACGGCGGC
>DATCJI010000256.1:0-1666 GCA_036562835.1 Xanthobacteraceae bacterium
TGCGCTCGCAATGGAGTTGCAGCCGCGCGGCAAGCGCGCCGTGCGTCAACTCGTCGGCCCGGCGCTTGCGCTGCTGGGTGCCGGAGCGGTGCTGCTCCTTCTCGTGCGGCGAGGCGGCGAGGCAAAGGCGGCGCTCGCCTGCGCGCTCATTGCCGCCACGCTCGCCGTTGCGTTTTTCGACGATGCAAGCTTCATCGGAGGCGTGCGCCCATTTGATGCCGGTGACGATGGCCTTGTGTTCGATGGCCTCGCGCGTGTCATGCTCGCGCAGTTTCTCGATGGAAACATTCTCGGCGGGCTCGAAGGCGGCGAGAAGGTATTCTACTTCACCCCCGGGATGCGTTACCTGCGCGTCGTCGAGCATCTCATCTTCGGCGAGACCTATCTCGGCTATCTCTCGCTCATGCTGGCGTTGCCTTTTGTGGGGTTCGCGCTCTTCCGGCGCTTTCTTCCGCTGCAATGGGCCGTGGCGCTAATCATCATTTTCGCCGCGATCCCTGCAGGCATCCTGTTCGGGTCGAGCCTCGTGCAATATGTGAAATGGGCAGCGCGCGGATTTGGAGATCCCGCGGCCTACACCTTCTTTCTTGGCGCTCTCGTCCTGCTCATCGGGCCTGAAGGAAAAGGGTCGCGGCCGGGATTTGCGCGCGCGTGGGGCGCCGGGCTCTTGTTTGCACTTGCGCTGTTCGTGCGTCCCAATCTTGCACCCGCGGCCGCAGTGCTTCTGACCGGAAGCGCCCTTGCGGCGCTGTGGCAGCGGCAACTCGCGCGCGTCGCGGGCCTCGTGGTCGGGTTCCTGCCTGTGCTCGGCATGGCTCTGCACAACTGGTTCTACGGGGGCGGGTTCTATCTGTTCACTGCAACCGCGCAGCATCCGGGCGCGCTGGTGACGCCACCCTCCGTGTATGTGGCGGCACTCGCCGAGCTCGCGCGGCTGGATTTTTCAGGAGAACATCTCGGCCGCGCGGTGCGCCAGATCGGCGGCTGGCTCGCGGGACCCTCGGAATGGATCCTCATGGCGCCGGTCAATGCTGCCGCGCTTTTCATTCTCTTCCGCATGCTGCTGACAAAGCGCGCCGATCGGTGGCTGCGGTTCATTGCTGGTGCGACGTTGGTGCAGCAGAGCGTCGGCATCTTGTATGCGACGGCAGGGCGCTATTACTACGTCACCTGGTTTCTGACCGGCCTTGTCACCTGCGCCTGGTTTTACGAGGAAGGCCTTCCCGCCTTTCAGAAAAGGTTTCCGGCGGTGGCCGGCCGCGTGCGGGCGCATGCGCTCGCGGGCGCCCTTGCGCGCGCCCTCGCGCGGGCTGCCGCCGGGGTAAGCTCAGAAAGCCGTGCAGCTCCGCAAGCATGAGTGCGCCGATATGAAGTTGGGACACGAATTTCCCGCTTCGGATAAGCCCCACGAGCTGGGCTGGCGTGACGCATTTCACGAAGACTCCGGGCTCAGGCTGGAAATTCTGGACGCGTTCGCCGGCTTCCACGAAGAAGGAGTGAATCTTATTGCTGAGCCGGCCCGTGCACGGAAAAGTGCGCGCAAGCGGCTGCACCTTTCGCGCGGTGAAGCCGGTCTCCTCACGCAGCTCGCGGCGGCAGCACACGAGCGCGGTTTCCCCCGCATCGACGAGGCCTGCCGGCAATTCCCACGAGAATGTCTCGAGTG
>DATCJI010000320.1:0-11237 GCA_036562835.1 Xanthobacteraceae bacterium
CGCTTCGACGCATTGGCCCGCAATGTACATGCCGGCGGAATATCCGCCCGGCAGGACGCCGTAGCTCTTCTGCATGTCGGCGACGAAACGTTTGTTGCTTTCGCTATCGTACTCGGCGGAGTACCAGGCAGCTGATACGACGCCAACGGCCTCGTCTCCGAGGCTGCGCAGGAGCGCGTCGTCCATGGCGGTCCACCCGCCGAGCAGCGGAATGCGCTTCATGCCCAAATCTGCATAAGCGCGCATGAATTTCACGGGGTTCGAGCCGGCAAAGCCGTTCACTACGCAATCTACATTGCCGAGCTGTGCGATGTACGGCGTGTAGTCCGGCGTGACCAACGGCGGCCAGAGCTTCTTCACGACCTTGCCGCCATCGTCCTCGAACACGCGCTGGAAGCCGGCCATCTGCTCGTAGCCAAAGGCGAAGTCTTCGGAAATCGTGGCGGCGCGCTTGTATTTGAGCTCCTTGGCCGCGTAATCGCCTAGCGGGTGGCAGCACTGGGCGGAAGTCGCCGAGGGCCGGATTACGAAGGGATTAGCCTTGCGCTGGGTGACGTCCTCGGCGGCGGCGAGGCTGATCAGCGGCGTCTGGTTATCGCGCACGAAATCCGTGATGGCGAGAAGCTCGAATGCCGCCAGCGGGCCCAGGATCACATTGACGTGGTCGCGCTCGATCAGCTCCTGCGCCTTGGTCTTGGCGCCGGCGGGGTTGCCGCCCGTGTCGGCGGAGATGAAGTCGATCTTGCGCCCGGCGAGCGTGCTGTTCTTCTCCTTGAGCAAGCTAGAAATGCCCTGCTCCATCTGGATGCCGCCCTGGGCAAGCGGCCCGGTTTTCACGGTAAGCAGGCCGATCTTGAATGCCGCCGGCTGCGCCTGGACATACGGCGCCTTGAGCACTGTCATGCCGGTTCCGGCGGCAAGCATCCCCTTGAGCACGGCTCTGCGTTTGATTTGCATCGTTTCCTCCTGGTGAAAGTGATATTTTGTTGGAGCGATTTGGCACTTATCTACGTGGCCGCCCGGATTTCGTCACGTGCGTGGAAACCCGTTTCGGCGGAATAATGGGCAGCAGCAGATAAGGTTTCCTCGCCCCGCCGAAATGCAGACTGGTGACGCCTGCAAATACATCGGGCGGGCGGTCACGCGGATCATCGTGCAGGAAAGGGCCACACCCGGTGAGCTCATTTTTGAAGTTCGAGAGCTTGCCTCCGCTTCCTCCGGGATATTCATAGTCCTTGCCGCGAACTGTCAGCGCGACGCGATAGCCGGCCGGCACCACGATGGAAGTCGGCCAGATCTCGATGTCGAGCTCGGCAATCTCGTTCTTTTTCAGCGGCTGCGGCTGATCATGGGTATGATACGGACGATAGGGCGTGGTGAGCTTGCAATCGAGCTTGCGGTGCGAGGCGCGCAACCACCCTTGACCGACGGGGGTATGAGGATCGATCGCGCCCTGGAACACTACCTCTTTCATGTCGCCGGAAAACACGCGGAGCACGACAAAAAGGTCGGCGTCGTTCGTCGACGAGGAAACGAAGAGCTTCGCCGCACTGGGTCCGGTGACCTCAGTGTCTTCCGCTAACGGCACGCTCATAAACGTGAGCCCATCCCCCATCGCCTCGAATGCGCGCGATCCATTCCATGCGTCAGCCTTCTCGCTCAAGACGCCGGTTCCGCCGTCGAGATAGAGCTTCGTCCATTGCGTGCTCTTGAGCGGCCACTCATTCTCCGCGCGCTCGACAAACCCATCCAAGTGACGGACCTGGAGTCTCACGCGCGGCTCCTTGTCCCATCCGTTTTCTTTTCCGTGCAGGAAATATTCGAAGAACCGCAGCTGCAGCTTGCGGCCATAGTCGGTGTAGAAGTGGGTCCAGTGCTCGATGCCGTGCGCTTCGAGCCATTTGTGCTTGCTTGCCGCGCGCACGAAGCCTTCGAAATTGCCGCGTGGATGCAGCCCCTGCCCGCCCCAATTCGCAGCGGACAGAAACGGTGTCTTCACTTTCGACCACACGGGGGAACGAGCGCGATGATACTCGTCATCGAGCGGATGTGCGCGGATGTCGCTGCCGAGATCGGTCCGGTTCCTCGCAAGCTCCGCTTCTGAGAGAAGCTCCGGTCCACATACCAGCTGTCCATGCACGCGCGACCGCTTGCCGCGCTCACCCGCACCATACTGCACGGTCTTCACCTGCATGTCGTACCAGTTCTCCCAGAACGTGCAGACGATGCCCCCGTGATGGGTCATATCGCGGTACCAGTCGGCCGCGCCCTCCCACACGCACATCGCCGCGAGGTGCGGCGGCTGCAGACTCGCCACGTGCCACTGATTGATTCCGTAGTAAGAGATCCCGTTGAGCCCGACTTTGCCGTTCGACCAGGACTGCACGCCTGCCCATTCGATGCATTCGTAGAAGTCCTTTGTCTCGCGCGGAGAGAAATGGTCGATGTATCCGGGCGAGCAGCCGCAACCACGGGAATCGACCCGCATGCACGCGTAACCGTGCCGCACCCATTTCTCCGGATCGATGACCTCCCAGCTTTGATAGAGATTGCTCGATTCCGCAGTCACGTCGGGGTGCCGCCCGGCCATGCGTTGCCACGCGCTCGGGTAGCCGTCCTGGAAGGCGAGGCTTTTGCCGTAGGGGCCGTAGCTCAGGATGACGGGAGAACGCTCTTCATTCGGCGGCCGGAAGATGTCGGCGCGCAGGATCACACCATCATCCATGCGTAGCGGCACATCCCATTCGATGCGCATGCCGTCGCGGAGCTCGGTGCGGTGGTCATGAGTTTTGGCAGCAGCCGCGTGCTCCGCTGCGGTCATGCGTTCCTCCTGGAGGCGTCAGTGCAGGCCCGGCTTGTTCTGGAAGGAGGTATCCTATGGTATGAGCGAAGGCGTCACAAATTTCGGGAGGGCCACCGTGAAGCTCTTTTCATTCTGGCGCTCGCTGGCGACATTTCGCGTGCGCATTGCGCTCAATCTTAAGGGCGTCGTGCCAGACGAAATCATCGATGTGAACCTCATGCAGGGTAAGCAGCGCGCGGACGCGTTCAGAGCCGTCAATCCGCAGATGCTGCTGCCCGCATTGATTGACGGCGAAGGTCCGGTTTTATTTCAGTCGCTGGCAATAATCGAATATCTCGACGAGAAACATCCGCAGCCGCCGCTCCTGCCGGCAAGCCCGAGAGCGCGCGCACGCGTGCGGGCGCTTGCGCAAATTGTCGCATGCGACTCCCATCCGCTGATGGTGCCGCGCGTACGCGAATACCTGGAGCATCAGTTGAACCTCGACGAGGAGGCGCGTCTGAAATGGATTCGCCACTGGATCGGGGAAGCGCTTGCGGCGCTGGAGGCGAACCTCTCAGCCAGCAGCGATACCGGTCGCTACTGTCACGGGAACGCAATCACGCTTGCCGATATCTGCCTCGTGAGCCAGGCGGTGGGCGCGAAATTCTTCAATTACGACACCGCGCCGTTTCCAACCGTGCGCCGCATAGCCGATCTGTGCATGCAGCACGATGCGTTCGCCCGCGCGCATCCTCTGCGTCAGCCCGGCGCACCGCAGGCCGCGTAGGGAGCGCTTGATCAGCGCGCGCCGAGAAACTCCGATACCGCGCGGTTAAACGCGCCGGGCTGATCCATATTGGAAATGTGTCCGGCGCCCGCGAGCTCGACGTAGCGCGATCCGGGCAACGCTTCGTGCAGCTTGGCCATCGCCGCCGGAGTGACGCCGTCCTTCTCGCCCGCCACAAAGAGCACCGGGCGCTTCACCGTCCCCACCTTGCCGGCATAGTTGTGGTTGGCGAGCGCAGCGGCACATCCGATGAAGCCGGCCACCGGCGTTGCGCGGATCATCTGCCGCACCTTGTCGATATGCGGCGGCTCGGCAGCGATGACCTCCGGCGGAAACCAGCGCGCGATGGTCGGCTCGACGAGGGCTTCCATTCCCTGCTTTTCGGCAATTGCGATGCGCTCCTCCCATTGCTGCGCCGTCATGGGCGTGGACTGACAAGGCGAATCGCACACGATGACCTTGTCGAGACGGTCGGGGTGCTGCTGCGCGAGGCCGAGCGCAGTGGCGCCGCCCATCGAAAGCCCGATGAAATGCGCTTTGTTCATTGCGAGCGCGTTCATCAACGCGATCGCATCGGCAATGAGTTGCGCGAACGTGTAGCGGCCCGCCGGCGCATCGCTCTTGCCGTGTCCGCGCTGATCGTAGCGCACGACGCGAAATGTGCGCGCGAATTCACGCGCCTGGTCCTCCCACATGGCAAGATTTGTGGCCAGCGAATTGCTCAGTACGAGCCAAGGCGCGCCGCGCGGGCCATCGACCTCATAATTGATGCTGATGCCATTCACCTTAACCCGCATCTTGCCGCCCCGCGCACCGATTCCTCGACGACCACATGTCACATTGCTAAGTGTTTCCGCCGGAAAAAAGACTTACTGGCGGGCGATTTACCGCATGCGCCGCTGCGGTTCGGCAGATTAACCAGTGCCCTCGCGCCGCAGGAAAAAACGTTGCAGCAACAGAAGCTTAGGGGATAAAGGGAGAATGCGCGAACCGCCCGCCGCCCAGGCTTAAGTGTGCGCGAACGATTGAAAATGCGTGGTGCCTTTCGACGACCTCTCCGCAGACACGCCGGTCGTGTGCGCGCCGCAGTGCGGCGTCCGAATTTTGAACATCTGTTCATGTCGTGCATGCGCGCGCTGCACCTCATCCTTTTCTTCCTGTTTGTTTTCGACCCCTTCGCCTGCGCCGCCTCCGCACAGCCGGAGACTTCGACGGCCGAGCCGGTGCGGCGGGAAATTTTAGCGCTCTACGACAGCCGCGACGAGGCACGGCCCGATCAGACCCGCATTCACCGGTTTGCGGAAATGCCGCTCAATCACCTCGGGTTCGTGGTGAGCTACTGGGACATCAACCGCGGCATGCCCGTGCCCGAGCGCACGGCCAAACTGCGCGGTATCCTGACCTGGTTCCGGCGCGCGCCCCCCGCGGCGTTTTATGCCTGGGGTATCGAGCAGATCGCAAATGGCGTGCGCACGGTCGTCATCGGAGATGCCGGACTGCCGTTCGCCACTCCTTCATTCACCGAAGCGAACAGACTGTTTGGCGCAATCGGGTTCGCCCTGAGTGGCAGCGTGGCCGACATCACCTATGCGGCGCGCGTGCTGTATCGAGATGAACTCATCGGGTTTGAGCGCGAGCTCGATCCCGTGCTGCCGGCGTTTCCGATCGCGGGCACGCAAGCAGCGGACGTGACTTCCCACCTCGTGCTCGAGCACCGCGAAGCAAACCAGGTTTTCACCTCAAGCGTGGTGCTGACCAGCAGCCGGGGCGGTTATGTTGCGAACAGCTACTTCGTGTACGAGGAGCCGGTCAGCGGTCGCACAAAGTGGATCGTCGATCCTTTTGCGTTCTTTCGCAAAGCATTCGATGCGCAGCTCATGCCAATTCCGGACGTGACCACCTTGTCAGGGCGTCGGCTCTGGTTCAGTCATATCGACGGCGATGGCTGGAACAACATCAGCTACATCGAGGAATACCGCGAGACGCCAACGGTCGCTGCAAGCGTGGTCCTGCATAAACTGATCGAACCGTATCCGGATTTGCCGGTGGCGGTGGGGGTCATCGGTGCGGACGTGGACGACCGATACGGCGTTCCCGAGGCCGGACGCAAAGCCGCTCGCGAGTTGTTTGCGCTCCCGCAGGTAGAGGTCGCCTCTCACACGTATTCTCATCCTTACAAATGGAGCTTCTTCGAGAATTACGATCGCAAGCTCGAGGAGCGCCTCGTCAGCCCCGACGAGACCGAATGGACGGCAATCCTCGGTGATCGTTTCCGGCGCATCGCGCATCGGTTGTTCCCCGGTCTAACCCGCAAGCCAGACGTGGAGGCGGGCAAAGCGGAAGAGGATCCGCCGCGCGCTTACAGCGAATTTCCATTCGATCTCGAACAGGAAATGGGGGGGAGCATTGCCGCCGCCCAGGAGCTGGCGCCGGAAGGAAAACGCGCGACTATCTATCTATGGAGCGGCGGAGCCGAGCCGTTCGAGGACGCCATTGCACGCACACGCCGCCTCGGGCTGCGCAATCTCAATGGCGGCGATTCGCGTTTCGACGCCGACTATCCATCAATCACCTATCTGGCGCCGATATCGCGCACAGCGGGGACGCAACGGCAGATCTATGCAGGGAATGCCAACGACTACATCTACATCACAGACGGCCAGGGGCGTGAGCACGGTTTTCTCAATCTCGATGCGACGATCGCGGCAACTGAAACACCGCGTCGATTGAAACCCGTCAATGTGTATTATCACATGTATGCGGGCGAGCACCCGGCGCATCTCGCGGCGGTGCGCCATCATCTCGATGCGGCACGTCAGGCTGCCCTTACCCCGGTCTCCGCATCCCATTATGCCGCCATCGCGGATGGCTTCTTCTCGACAGAAATGACCAGAGTGTCGGAGCTGGGCTGGCAAATTCGCAATCGCGGCGCACTGCAGACGGTGCGCTTCGACGATGCATCCACGCTCAGGGTCGACTTCAGCCAGAGCGTGGGCGTGCTCGGCGAGAGCCGCAGGGGAGCATCGCTGTATGTGGCGCTGGATGAGGCCGTCGAAGAAGCTGTGGTCACGCTGACCCGCGAGCCGCCCTCTCCCGTGCAAACTCCTTATCTGGCCGACGGACGATGGATGTTTCGCGATCTGCGCCGAAAAGAGTGCGGCTTCGCTGTCAGCGCAACGGGCTACGGAACCGGTCAGATGACCTGGGGTGGGCTGCGCCCGGGCTCCTATCTGGCAGTCGCCCGCGATGCCAAGGAGGCGGTGTGGGATGAGGAGCTTGAGGTGGGCGAGGACGGACGGCTCAGGCTCAGCGTCGATGCCGAGGCGCTATCGCCGCTCGACATCGAGGTTCGATGCTTTGACGGGCAGGGAGAGCCCTGATGCTGCGGCACATCTTGTTCATCGGCGGCGTCGCGGTGCTGGCGCTCGCGTCCGGGGTGGCGATGGTCCCCGGCGAACGCGAGCAATGGACGATGCTGGTCCGCGATGGTCGCAACCAGGAGGCGCTGGCGCTGCTCGAAGCGAGGTACGCGACCGGCCGGCGCGAGTCGGATGCGGTCGTGCATCTCTATCGGCTGTACATGGGCTTGGCCGAAATCGAAAAAGCCACCCGCGTGATACAGGAATTTACAGCTGAAAAGCCCGACGATCCGCAAAGGCTCGAGATGCTCGCAAGGCACTATGCCGACATCCAGGATACGCCGGCCGAGACGCGTGCGCTGCAGGCCCTATTCGAGCTGCAGCCTTCCCTGCCGACCGCACGCCAGCTGCTGATTCACTACCGCCTTGACGGCGATTTCACGCGCGAGCAGGCGTTATTGCGAGTCTTGCTGGCACACGAGATGATTACTGCAAATGACGCCGAGCGGCTGGGACTGATGCTGGCCGCACAGGGCGATCTCTATGGTGCGCGCGAGGCGCTCATCCGATTTGATGAGATCGCCAATCCTGAGCGCAGCATAGGCCGCTTTGTGCTGTTCGACGTCCTGGTGCAAACGGGCGACACAGCGGGCGCGCTCAGCAGAGCTGCCTCATGGGTGGGACATTTTCGAAGAGCCGGGCTGCATCGCGCAGGAACCGGAGAGTCGGCATCGGCGCGGCTCATTCGGATGATGCGCGCGGTGGATGAGACCGAGACGCGCCGGCTTTTGTGCGGACCGCAACAGCCCGAAGGAGTGGCTGTCGCAACGCCGGAAGAAGGCAAGGACAGCGCCTGTGATCTTGCCATCTCCGGCCAGCAAGCCGAGGCCGAAGCGCCGGGTACCATCGTTACTCGTGCCACGGTGCCGGAAGAGTCGGGACGCAGGAGGCGGAGATAACCGTCGTTTTCGAGGACGCCGACCTCGTGCAGGCTACGCCACGTTCGCGCCTGCTCGTCTGGGTGCGGCTGGCTCTGGAATACGCGTTCTGGTTTGGCGCCGCGATCCTGCTGAAACTCGCGTTTTCCGCGTGGGTAAGCGTTCCCTATCCGAGCCCCCTGTGGATTCCAGTTGTGCTGCTTGCACTTCAGCACGGGCTTGCCGGGGGGCTGACCGCAGCGTTGATCGCCGCCGCCCTGCAGTTCTTACCCGGATTGCCGTCTCAATCACTAGCGGAAGACGTGTACGTTTACGCAGGGAGGATTGCTTTCGAGCCTGTGGCATGGACGGTGGCAGCGTTGTTCATCGGCCACCTTCGCAGCCGCGAGATCAGTACGTTGGCGGCGCTCAAAGAGCGCCTCCTCGAACGTACGCGCAATGCAGAAGCGCTGGCCGAGCTGTGCACCCATTTGCGGCAGCGCATTGAGACGCTCGAGCGCCACATCGCCGCAAACGATGACACCTCCATCACGGATGTGGCGGAGGCAATCATCAATCTCGAGCGTGCCGGCTGGGAGGATTTTGCTCCTTCTCTGCGGCAGCTCATACTTGTGCTGACGGGGGCTGCGGAATTTTCCGTTTATTTGCTGGGCGAGAACGGGCTTGAGCCGGCATTTGTACCCGATGCAGCGCTTCCCGGCAGCACGCATACGGCGATCAACCCCGCAAGGGTGTTGTTCAGATCCGTCGTAAAAGAGCGGCGGATCATCTCGGCCTCTACTCCAGCCGGTGCCGCCCTTCTGGGCGACGTGGGCATTTTCGCCGGTCCCGTTTTCGAAAGGCACGGCAACGAAGTGGTTGGAATACTTGCACTCGCGGGCGCATCGCTTGAGGGGCTTCCCGAGGACATCGAGCGCCGATTCACCCTCGCCTGCTCCGAGCTTTCTCGCTTGGTCGACCGCATCAAGGTGAACCATGCCTGGCGTAATGCAGCCAATGGCCACCTGCGCGAATCGAGCGAGAAATCCTCGGTGAATGAAGGTGGGCAGGCCGTTCAGGCAACCGTTGCGGCCGAGCAAACTACGAACCTGCAATGAACAATCCGGACCCAATATCTGATCCCGCTCTTAAGCCATTCGGGCCGGCGGCAACGGTCGGTGCGGCGGACGTGCTGTGCTGTCTTGTCACATTCGTGCTCAGCACCGCGGTTCTGTTCTATGCGATGAGCTCTGCGGCCAAGCTGAGCTTGCTTGTTGTGCTATATGCGGCTGTTCTGGTCATTCCCATCGCATTCTGCGTGATGCGCGGGCGCAACAAGGGCGAGCTTACATTTGCGACACTCCTTCTGATGACCACGGCTGTCGCCGGCCCAATCGGCGCCTTGGGCTGCGCGCTCGTCATCCTTGCGGCCTGGTCCCGCCAGCCTGGGCCCGAGCGCCTGCGACAATGGTACGAATACATTTCCGGCGTCGTGGCCCGCGGCGTGACAGTCCGGCTTTACGAGGAATTGACTTGCGGGCGCTTGCCTTCGGACACCAAGGCAGCAGTGCCTCGCTTCCGGCCCATTCTGCGCAGCGCCTCGGTCGAAGAGCAGCAGCGCGTGCTCGGTGTCCTGGGACGGCGGTACCATGGGGAGTTTCGCGCCGTCTTGCGGGAGGCGTTGCGCCACAGAAACGGGTTCATCCGCGCACAGGCGGCGGCCGTTGCCACCCGGCTGGATTTCGACGAGAAGACACGACTGTGGTCGGCGTCGGAGCTATCGCCTGATCCAGCGGCCGCTCCGCTCCGCGATATCGAGGATCAAAAGCCTGCGGGAGTCCCGATCGCGCGGGATTGAGCAGGGCATTTACGTCCACCAATGCGGGTTCGCGCGCCTGAGCAAATCGCCGACGTCTGTCTCATCGTCGAGGGAGCGTACCCGTACGTTTCCGGTGGTATCTCGGCGTGGGTGCACGGGCTTATCCAGAGGCAATCGGATCTGAGCTTCCGGGTCGTTGCCATTCTTCCGGAGCCACCGCCGCCTCCGCGCAAATACGGCGACCTTCCCAACCTTGCGGCGCTTCATCACCTGTATTTGAGCAGATTGCCGCGCAAAGGTGCGTGGCGTCGGCCGCACGGCTTCGATCAACCGGCATTCGACCACGCCGCTGATCTTTTTCTCAGCGGGGGCGGACTGAAAGAGCTGGCCAGAGTGGATTCGCTGCTTGCTCCCCTGGTGCGTGCAGGACGGGCCGGTGATCTACTCGATTCGACACTCGCCTGGCGTCTCGTGTGTGATCTTTACGATCGCGAAATGCCGCACGAATCGTTCCTGCATTTTTTCTGGGCGTGGCGGGCCCTGTTCGGCGGGCTTATTGCGACGCTGTCGTTTCCGCTGCCTCCCGCGCGCGTCTATCACACGGTTTCGACCGGATATGCGGGTCTTTTGGCGGCGCGCGCCGCAGTGGAGACCGGCCGCCCCACGCTGATTACCGAGCACGGCATCTACACGAACGAGCGCCGCATCGAGATCATCCAGGCGGAATGGATCGTGGACACTCTCGACAAGGGTTTTGCAATCCACGATACACGACGCGACCTGCGCGATTTCTGGACCACGGCGTTCGAGAGTTATGCGCGCGCATGCTACGAGGCGTGCACAGAAGTAATCACCCTGCACGGAGCCAACCAGCCGGCTCAGGTCATGCAGGGAGCGCCGGCGGAGCGCATGAAGATTATTCCTAACGGAGTGGATTTCAAAACGCTGACCGCGCTGCCCCGACCGGCTGCGGATGATCCGCTCACCATAGCGCTCGTGGGCCGCGTGGTGCCGATCAAGGACATCAAGACGTTCATTCATGCAGTTGCGCCGTTGCAGGCAGAGTTCCCGGACCTGAAGGTCTTGATCATGGGCCCGACCGACGAGCAGCCGGACTATTATTCCGAGTGCAGGTCCCTCGTCGCAGCGCTTGGCCTTGCAGACCGCATCCAATTCAGCGGCCAGGTTGATATCCGCGAATATTTTCCGCGCATCCATGTCAACGTGCTTACGAGCGTGAGCGAATCACAGCCCTTGAGCGTGCTCGAAGCCGGAGCGGCGGCCATTCCAACGGTAGCCACCGATGTGGGCGCCTGCCGTGAGATCCTATTCGGCCGCAGCGATGAACATCCGGCGCTTGGCGCGGGTGGCATTGTTACCGATGTTGCCTCCCCGCAGCAGACCGCCGCGGGCATCCGTGAGCTCTTGCGCGATGCCGAGCTCAGGCAACGTCTGGGCTCGGTTATGCAGGAACGCGTGAAACGGTATTATGATTTAACTGTTGTCGATGCCGCCTATGCGCAGATCTATCGCAGCCACATCGAAGCTGCGGCGCGGCAGGTGGCATGAG
>DATCJI010000382.1:0-9022 GCA_036562835.1 Xanthobacteraceae bacterium
TCGTCGAGGCGGATGTCGGCACGGCTGCGATAGACATCCATCGCGACGATGGCGTCCTTGAGCGCCGTATAGGCGCGGCTCTTATAGCTTTCGATACTGGCGATGGGGTCGAGGCGGGGTGATACCGCCTGCCGCTCCGCGCTCGCGGTGTCGATAGCGGGAATGCGGGAAACGGCGCGGCGGCTCATCTGGTATACAATATTCCAGAACTCGGCGAGACACAAGACGTGGATGGGAGCCGAAGCAGCCTTTATTGCTCGTTTTCGGAACCTCTGACGCGTCACGCCGCCAAACTGCCGGCAATGTGATCCGCATCACACCATCTCTTCAGTCTTGCGGGTAGAGAAAGGAGATAGCCGACAAAAGGAGAGAGCGATGCAACGGTCCGACGCTCTTGGCATCAAACAATATACATTTGCGATCTCACCCGATCTATTCGCCGTGTGCCTCGTTAGCTTTCTCGGTTTGGCAATCGGGGTGACGGTTTTCCAGATCTGCGGATCGGATGATTTCAGCTGGGTGCTGGCGCACATCGAATGAAAGCACCAGGAGCCCCGGCCTTAAGCCGTCGCCATCTGCCGCTTCCGCAAGGGTCTGAGCACGGCCACGGCCATGAGCGCAGCAATGATGTTGAGAGCGGCAGCTATAAGAAATACGGCGCTCCAGCTTCTGCCGGTTGCGTCGTAGAGCACGTTACTGAGCGGCACGAGCAAAGCTGCCGTGCCTTTTGCCGTGTATAGCATGCCGTAATTAGTCGTGGCGAATTTCCTGCCGTACATGTCGGTGCAAGTCGCGGGGAACAGCGAGTAGATCTCACCCCAGGCGAAGAACACCAGGCCAGACAGGATCACGAACATGAGTGGATTGCTGGCATAAAGCAGAAGCGCGTAGATGCCGATGCCCTCGAGCATGAAAGCGATGAACATGGTGTTCTCTCGTCCGATCTGATCGGATACCCAGCCAAAGAACGGACGAGTCAAGCCGTTGAGCACGCGGTCGATCGACAGGGCGAAGGTCAACGCCGGCAGCGTGAGCCCTAGAATCGAAACCGGGACGGCATCAACCTTGAAGTCCTTGGCGATGGATGCGAGCTGCGCGGTGGCCATCAGTCCGCCCGTTCCGACCATCACGAACATCAGATACATCACCCAGAATGGCGGTGACCTTAGGACCTCGGCCGGACCATAATCGCGGCGGCTCTGCTGCACGGCGGGCGCCGCGGGGGCCGGCGCTTCTCCAGCCTCGGGAGCACGCAGGAACAGCGCGAAGATGAGCACTATGAGTGCCTGGCCGATGCCGAACCAGAGGAATGCGGCCTCGTAGCCGCTCGTCTTTATCATGGTTGCGATAGGAATGACGGTCAGGGCGGACCCCGCTCCGAATCCTGCCGCGGTCAATCCCGCCGCGAGTCCGCGCCGGTCGGGGAACCACTTGAGCGCGTTGCCTACTGAGGCGCCATAGATGACGCCAGCCCCAATGCCGCCGATCGCGGCTGCAAGATAGAGAATCAACAAGGAATTTGCGTAAGCATTCATCACCCACGCGATCCCCACGAGGATGCCGCTGCCGAACACCATCACGCGCGGCCCAAACTTGTCGATCAGATAGCCTTCAAGGGGAACGAGCCAGGTTTCTGTGAGGACAAAGATTGTGAAGGCGACCTGTATGGCGGCACGGCCCCAATGGTATTTCTGGTCAATCGGGTTGACGAACAGGGTCCAGCCGTACTGTAGGTTCGCGATCATCACCATGCAGATGATGCCGAAAACGAGCTGGCCCCAGCGGGTTGATTCGGAGGCGGTCGCGCGGGATGTGGCCGCAGCGGCGGTCGTGGTGGTCATTTCCGTCCCTGAACGTTTCTGATTACCGGTTGTTGGCATAGCATATGCCACCCGGACACAATTTTGTCACGAGGCGCAGCGTCGCAGTCGCTCTATCGCGCTGCAAGATCTTTCTCGCCGCATTTGCCACTTCGCACAGTGTGTGCCGGGCGAAAAAGCGCAGCGAAGATGCTCCGGTACGTGGCGGATGCGCAGGTAGGAGTTGAGCGGGCTGGGTGCTCAGTCAGCTCTTTTGCTGATCCTGCTCGCTGAGCCTGTCCAGGCGCTTCTGCATTTCCTCCATCTGCCGCTTGAGATCATCGATCTCGTCCCCACCGCTTTTGCCCGCATGCGGCTTCTCGGCTTCGCTCAATTGCTCGCGTCGCGGAAACGGCGTGAACATGGAAAAGGCGCGCTCGAACATTTCCATGTTTCGGCGCACCTGGTCCTCAAGCGCGCCGAACGGGCCCCCGCCGAATGCCTGCGCCATCTGCTCGCGGAATTTCTCCTGTTCACGCGTGAGCGACTCGATCGATACTTCAAGATAACGCGGAACCAGCATCTGCATGCTGTCGCCGTAGAAGCGGATAAGCTGCCGCAGGAATGTGATGGGCAGCAGACTCTGACCTTCCTTGTTCTCCTGCTCGAAAATGATCTGCGCCAACACCTGACGCGTGATGTCTTCCCCGGTCTTGGCGTCGTGCACGATGAAGTCCTCGCCGGCTTTCACCATGCCGGCAAGGTCTTCGAGCGTCACATACGTGCTCGTGCCCGTATTGTAGAGGCGTCGGTTCGCGTATTTCTTGATCGCGACGGGCTGTTCCGGCTTCGCCATGACGCGCTCGGCTCGAGTTCGACGGCACAGCATAGCCTGTTTTTTTTGATTTCGGCCACCCATTTATGGGACAATCCGGCCTTGATTGCGGGTGCCGCGTTTCGATACATCAAGGATAGGCTGATGGCTTGCGGCGCTCTCACCCAAGCCGCATTTAACCCGCCGAATACAAAATAAGGAGTTCGAGATGACAGACGAGGTTGTTATCGTCGGGGCTGCACGCACGCCCGTGGGAGCATTCAATGGGGCGTTTGCAAGCTTGGCTGCGCACGAATTGGGAAAAGTCGCGGTCCAGGAGTCTCTCAAACGCGCCGGTGTTGAAGGCGCGCAAGTCTCCGAAGTCATTCTCGGCCAGATCCTCACGGCGGGCGAGGGACAGAATCCCGCACGTCAAGCTTCGATCGCGGCCGGTCTTCCGGTTGAAGTCCCGGCGTGGGGCATCAATCAGCTGTGTGGCTCGGGCCTGCGCGCGGTGGCGCTCGGCTATCAGGCCATTGTCAACGGCGATTCCGACATTGTCGTCGCCGGTGGCCAGGAGTCGATGACCCAGGCGCCGCACTGCGCGCATTTGCGCAACGGCGTGAAAATGGGATCACTCGAAATGGTCGACACGATGATCAAAGACGGCTTATGGGATGCCTTCAATGGCTATCACATGGGCAACACTGCCGAGAATGTCGCACGCAAGTGGCAGATCACACGCACGCAGCAGGATGAGTTCGCCGCGGGCTCCCAAAATAAGGCCGAGACGGCCCAGAAGGCCGGCAAGTTCAAGGACGAGATCGCACCCGTGACGGTGAAGACCCGCAAGGGCGATATTGTGGTCGACACCGATGAGTACCCCAAGCACGGCACCACCGTGGAGTCCATTTCAAAACTGAGGCCCGCTTTCGCAAAGGACGGCAGCGTCACCGCCGGCAATGCTTCGGGCATCAACGATGGTGCTGCAGCGGTGGTGTTGATGAAGGCGAGCGAGGCTGCCAAACGGGGCAAGAAGCCGCTTGCGCGCATCGTGTCGTGGGCGCATGCGGGCGTCGATCCGTCGATCATGGGAAGCGGTCCCATCCCCGCTTCCCGGGCCGCCTTGAAGAAGGCGGGCTGGAACGTCGGCGACCTCGAACTTGTTGAAGCGAACGAGGCATTCGCCGCGCAGGCCTGTGCGGTCAACAAAGATCTTGCTTGGGATACCGGCAAGGTGAACGTCAACGGTGGCGCCATCGCCCTGGGCCATCCCATCGGCGCTTCCGGTGCACGCGTGCTCGTGACGCTTCTTTACGAGATGCAGCGGCGCAATGCGAAAAAGGGATTGGCGACCCTTTGCATCGGCGGCGGCATGGGCATTGCCATGTGCGTCGAGCGCTGATCTAAGCAAACGGAGTGCATCATGCGCGGGAACAGGCCCATGCATGATGCAGGTGCAAGCGTCAGGGAGGAAGGGTCATGGCACGCGTTGCGGTGGTGACGGGTGGAACGCGCGGCATCGGTGCAGCGATATCGAAAGCGCTCAAAAGCTCGGGGTATCTGGTTGCGGCAAACTACGGCGGCAACGACGAGGTGGCGCAGAAATTCAAGGCCGAGACGGGCATTCCGGTATACAAATGGGACGTGTCGTCATACGAATCCTGCGCAGCTGGCCTGAAACAGATCGAGGCCGATCTCGGGCCGGTTGAAGTCGTGGTCAATAATGCGGGCGTCACGCGCGACACCATGTTTCACCGCATGACCCCTGAGCAGTGGAATACCGTGATCAGCACGAATCTCAGTTCATTGTTCAATATGTGCCGGCCGGTGATCGAAGGCATGCGAGCACGCAAGTTCGGGCGCATCATCAATATTTCCTCAATCAACGGACAGAAGGGCCAAGTTGGTCAAACGAATTATTCGGCCGCCAAGGCCGGAGAGCTCGGGTTCACCAAGGCGCTCGCACAAGAGGGTGCAAAGAGCGGGATAACCGTGAACTCGATCTGCCCGGGCTATATCGGGACCGAAATGGTGAAGGCGGTGCCGAAGGATGTGCTGGAAAAGAACATTCTTCCACTCATTCCTCTTGGACGTCTGGGGGAGCCCGAGGAAATCGCGCGGTGCGTCGTGTTCCTTGCCTCCGATGACGCGGGCCTCATTACTGGCTCCACTCTTTCTGCGAATGGCGGCCAGTACATGGCCTGATTGCGCTCGCTATCCCGGCGTCCATCCGTCGGGCGCCACTTCGAGGCTCGCAAAATCAAACCCCGGCGCCACGGTGCACCCCGCGAGGCTCCATTCACCGAGACTCTGAGCCGTTTGCCACGCAAACCCCGGAACGATTGCCTGCGGCCGCTCGCCGGATGCAAGATGCGGCCCAAGCCGCAATGTCTCTCGCGCACCTCGATCGCGTGCAATGATCTCCAGAGAAAGCGGTGCACCTGCGTAGTAATGCCAGATCTCGACCGCATCCACCCGGTGCCAGCGCGAGCGTTCGCCCGCGCCAAGCAGGAAATAGATGGCAGTGGAAGCGGAGCGGGCGCCTTCAAGGTTGAGTGAATCCCGAAATGTTTCGCGAAAGTGTCCGCCCTCGGGGTGGGGCGCAAGCCCAAGAATGCGTATCACATCTGCCGCTCGCAGCATCTGAGGCTGGCGGATCAGGACCTGTTCTTGCGTTCGCGGACTTCCGCAAACACCTGCCATGCGGGCTTGCCGGCAAGTCCAACCGCTTTGGCAACTTCGGGCACATCGGCGCGCAGGAAGGGATTTGCCTTCTTTTCATCGCCTAGCCATGACGGAATAGTCGGTTTGTCCGCGACGCGGAGTGCATCGACTTCTTTCGCTCGCGCAAGCAGAGCCGCATTGGCGGGCTCCACGGTTTTTGCAAACCGTATATTGGCCTGCGTGTATTCGTGTCCGCAGAAGAGGCGTGTGTCTTCAGGAAGCGCGCGTAATTTGAGCAGCGAGTTCCACATCATTTCCGGCGTGCCCTCGATCACACGGCCGCACCCGATCGAGAACAGCGTGTCGCCCACGAAGGCAAGCCGATTCTCCGGAAAGAAATAGCTGATGTGGCCGCTGGTATGACCGGGGGTTTCCAGCACATGTCCTTCAATTTTGCCAAGGCGCACGGTGCTATTCTCACGCACGGTCGCATCCACCGCCGGAATGCGGCTTGCCTCCGCCGCAGGAGCCGTGACCCGGCAGCCATACCGCTTCTTCAGTTCCGCGATGCCCTGCGTATGGTCGGCATGATGATGCGTCACGAAAATATCGGTCAATTGCCACCCTGTTTCGTTGAGAGCGCGTTCGATCGGGGCTGCTTCCGGGGCATCGATCGCAGCCGTGGCTCCGCTCGCCTCGTCGTGCAGGAGCACTCCGTAGTTGTCCTGAAGGCACATAAAGACACGCGTCTGCGCAGTCATGGGTTTGTTCCGTTTCTTCGCCAGCAGCAATCATTGACCTTACGGGCAACGGGCACAATAAGCGAGCCGCGCAGCGCGTCAAACCGTGTTACGTTTCGAATATGTCAATCGACGTAGTGGACTTGCGCAATTTCTATACGCAGCATCTCGGTGTCGTTGCCCGAAGATTCGTAGGGCGCGGCATCCGGCAGCGATTTGCCACGACGCGCGGAATGCGTGTGCTCGGGCTCGGATATGCCACGCCTTATATGGGTCTGTTCCGCGAGGAGGCCGAACGCTGCCTTGCATTCATGCCCGCGGCACAAGGCGTGGTGAAATGGCCGACCGACCGGCCAGCCCTTTCCACCTTGGTGGATGAGCTCGAATTGCCGCTCCCGGATGCCGAGATGGATCGGATACTTCTCGTCCATGCCCTCGAAATGGCGCACGATCCGGTGGCGCTATTGCGGGAAGTCTGGCGTGTGCTCGCGGCCGGCGGGCGACTGCTTATCGTGGTGCCAAATCGGCGCGGCGTATGGGCACGGCTCGATACCACTCCATTTGGGCATGGCCGTCCTTATTCACGCTCGCAGATCACGCAGCTGCTGCGTGAAGCATGGTTCACCCCCACGGGTTGGGCAGAGGCGCTGCATGTGCCGCCGGTTCCGCGCCGATGGTTTTTACGGTCCGCGGGCGCCTGGGAGCGCGTTGGGTCAGTAATAGCCGCCCCGTTTGCGGGCGTGCATATCGTCGAAGCAGCCAAGCAGGTTTACAAAGCCATCCCTGCGCGAAGGGAGCGCACCCGGCTCATCCCCGCTCTCGAGCCCGCGCTCGCGCCCTCACCGGGCGGCGCCTGAGTCACTCTGGACCCTGTCCTCCGTCGTCCGGCCGACCGCCGCCACCACCGCCCTGCATATCATGTCGTGGACCGCGGTGGCGCCGGCGCCGGCGATGCAGTGGGAACCGGTCGGAGCGGCCGTCGTGTCCGTTTGGACCCTGCTGGTGCGACTGCGGTGAACCTTGTGGGCCGCTCCCTGTAATAAATGAAGGCAGTCGTTCTACGTCGCCGTCATTGCCGCCGCCGCTCGGTCCGGGTCGCGAAGAGTATGGCGGCTGATTGTGCTGATAGGGCTGACTGTCGCGGGGGATGTAAGGCTGCGGCTCACGGGTTCCGTAAGGTGCCTCCATGCCGCCCACCGACGCATCCTCGTCGCCTTCTTCGAAGCTCCCCTCGCGCGGGCCGTTTTCACCTTCCGGGCGCGCAAACTGCGGATTGTTTTGCCGAAACTGTTCCTGGGCCGCTGCGATGACCCGATAATAGTGTTCGGCGTGCTGATAGTAATTCTCCGCAGCGATTGGGTCGCCTGAGGCCTGCGCATCGCGCGCGAGCTGAATGTATTTTTCCGCAATATGAGATGGATTTCCGCGGATTTTCACGTCCGGCCCGTTGGACTCAAAGACGCGCGCCATGGGATTGTGACTCTTGCGATGATTATTGCGGCCGCGCATCCGCTTGTTTTGACCGTTTCTCATGATTGGCCTACTGCAACTCCTTTTGCCATGAGGGTCCTGCCCGAGCCCTCTCCATCACATGCCCCAAGGCTGATATGCACGACCCCCGGGAGGGACGCGGCTCGCCAGCCAAGAGAAGGTAAAAACCTGCGGCCCGTTCCGCCGCCAACCAGCTTCCTGTTACGAAATGGCAATGCTTATCCGCGCCATCCGCGGTGTTGCCTGCCTGTTTCTCATGCGCCCTTCCGCATGACTCACCGTCAACCGATGAATTTCATCGTCCAGATGAAGGCAAACCAGCTGTCACGTCCAGCTTGGCTCGACCCGTTCGCCCCGTCGGCTCTCCGCAGCCTGTCCTGGGGCTCGCTATTGGTGCGCAAACAGCTCGGGTCGATTCTCTGAAGCCCAAACTAGTCGGTCTCGCACCACAATCCAAGTGCTTTTTTGCCGCGCCGCAATGTGCCCCGCTCATGCCCGCAAACCACGCCCAGCGGGCAGAGCCCGCGCAGTGCCTGAAAGATCGTGTTGCGGTTCATGCGCTGCAAGACCCGCCTGCTGCAAAAGTGACGTAACGGCCTTCCCCTGATTGCATCCAAGTTCCACAACGAGAATGCCATCCGGCGCGAGCAATCGTGCCGCATCAGCAGCAACGGCCCGATACCCGTTGAGACCGTCTTCTCCCCCGTCCAGCGCTTCTCTGGGATCGAATTCACTCACCTCGGGAGGAAGGCACCCAATTTCGCTACTGCGGATGTAGGGAGGATTTGAAACCACGATATCAAAAGGCGGAGCGAGGGCCGATCCATAATTACATGCGACGAACAAGGCCCGCGCGTGTTGGAGAGCGGCATTGGCCCGGGCGCACCCTAGGGCCGCGATATCAATATCGGTCCCGACGCCGGTTGCGTTCGGGAGCTCAGAAAGGAGCGCGAGCAGAAGCGCGCCCGAGCCGGTGCCGAGATCCGCGACCCGTAGCGGCTTCGCTCGCGCATTTGGCTCGGCTATGGCGGCGAGTGCGGCATCCACGACCGTTTCGCTCTCCGGACGGGGAACGAGGGCGTGCGCATTGAGCTGGAAAGTCAGCCCCCAGAACTCTTTTTGCCCGACGATCCGTGCAATGGGCTCTCGTGCCAGCCTCCGATGCGCGAGCCGGGCAACCACTGTCGCTTCGTCAGGGTCAAGCACATGACCGGCTTGTGCAATGAGCGCGCCGTGGTCGAGACCAAGCGCGTGACTAATCAGTATTCGGGCATCGAGAGATGCGCTTTCGAGGCCTGCACGTTCGAGCTTCCCGCGCAGCGCCCGGCGGGCTTGCGCTATGCTTTGCCCGACGAAGCACTGCTGATCGCCATCGCTCATTGTGAGGTCGTTTCGGCTGCCAGCAAGGCCGCCTGATGTTCGGCTACGAGGGCGTCGATGATCTCGCCCAACGCCTCCCCTTCCATGACTTGCGGCAGCTTGTAGAGCGTCAGATTGATACGGTGATCGCT
>DATCJI010000404.1:0-5239 GCA_036562835.1 Xanthobacteraceae bacterium
AGTTGGGCGACCGGGATGTGCTCACGAGGATCCGCGTTCCGATCGGCGATGGACGCAGCCGCGCCGCGTTTGCCGAGTTCGCGCGCCGACAGGGCGATTACGCGCTCGTGGGACTCGCTGCCTGCGCACGTGCCGACGGGACCGCTCTCGCCGATGTGAGGCTTGCCTATTTCGGCGTCGGAGCAATCCCGTTGCGCGCGCGCCATGCGGAAGCGGCATTGGCGAAGGGCAAACTGGAGGACGCAGTTGCGGCCTTGCGCGCGGAGTTGCAGCCTGAGGACGACCTGCATGCTTCCGCTGCCGTGAGGTCGCATCTTGCAGGTGTCTTGCTGCGCCGGGTCGCAGCACAAATGCGCGAGAAGCCATTGTGACGGCGCTGCCTCACGACATCTCGCTCGTCGTGAATGGCGAGCACGTGCGCGAGCGGGTCGATGCCCGCACCACGCTGGTCGATTTCCTGCGCGACACCCTGGAGCTGACCGGCAGTCATGTGGGGTGTGAGCATGGCGTCTGCGGCGCCTGCACCGTTCGCGTCAACGGTACGGTTGTGCGCGGCTGCCTGATGCTTGCGGTGCAGTGCGACGGCATGCGGGTCGAGACCATCGAGGGCGTGGCTGACACCGGCGAAATTGCCGATCTCGAGCAGGCCTTTATTGTCCGCAACGCGCTCCAGTGCGGGTTCTGCACGCCGGGCATGCTGCTGACCGCACAGGCCCTGTTGAGCAGCGCGTCAATGCCGAGCCGCGCGGATATACGCGCACACCTTGCGGGAAATTACTGCCGGTGCACTGGTTATCAGGCCATCGTGGATGCGATCGAGGCAGTGGCGGCCACGCGCGCAAGCATCAAAGCAGCCGCAGGCGAGGACGCGTCGAAATGAAAATCACGGAAGATTCGCCTCCCGCCCTGTCTGCCTTGGACCGGCCGAACTCGTATATCGGCCGCTCGGTTCCACGGCCGAACCTCGCGCGGCTGACAAAAGGGCGCGCCCAGTTCGTGAGCGATGTGACGTTGCCGCGCATGGCGCATGTTGCCTTCGTGCGCTCGCCGCACGCGCATGCGCGCATTCGCGGCATTGAGACCGGGGAAGCAAAAAAGTCCCCCGGCGTGATCGCCGTCGTGACCGGTGCCGAGTTGGGCAAGGTGGTCACGCCGTGGGTGGGTGTGCTCACCCACCTCAAAGGCATCAAATCGGCGCCGCAACACGCGATTGCGGTCGAGCGTGCCTGCTGGCGAGGTGAAGCGGTGTGCGCGGTGGTGGCGCGCACACGCGCGCAGGCCGAGGACGCCTGCGATCTGGTCGAACTGGGTTACGAGGAGCTTCCCGCTGTCACCGATGCGGAAACCGCGCTCGATCCGGGGACTCCAGTCATCCATCCGGAGCTGGGCGATAATCTCACCTTCGAGCGCACGCATGTTGCCGGCGATCCGAAGGCCGGCTTTGAAGCAGCCGATGCGATTGTGGAAACCACATTCATATTCGGCCGCCACACCGGCGTGACAAATGAGCCGCGCGCAATCGTCGCGGACTGGAATGCCGCGGAGGCGCGGCTCACGGTGTATCAGGGCACCCAGGCTCCGCACATGATGCAGAACCTGTTTGCCAAGCACCTGGGCCTGCAGGAGCAGCAGGTGCGCGTCATCACCAAAGATGTCGGCGGCTCCTTTGGCATCAAGGTCCACTGCTATGCGGACGAGATGGCGGTGGTTGCTCTGTCAAAACTGCTCAACCGGCCCGTCAAGTTCGTGGCCGACCGCATCGAGAGCTTCGTGACCGACATTCACGCACGCGATCACCGCATCATGGCGAGGATCGGCGTCAGGCAGGACGGCACCATCACGGCGTGGGAAATCGACGATCTTACCGGCATTGGCCCCTATTCGATGTATCCACGCACTTCGGGTATCGAGGCGAACCAGATCGTGAACCTGACCGGCGGGCCCTACACATGCCTGAATTACCGCGCCCGCGCGCGTGTGGTTTTCCAGAACAAGAATGTCATGTGCCAGTACCGCGCGGTCGGCCATCCGATCGCGACCGCAGTGACGGAAGGTCTCGTCGAGCTCGCCGCCGCGAAGATCGGCATGGATCCATTGGAGATGCGCCGCCGCAATCTCATTCCCGACGACGCCTATCCGTGTACGGGCGCTTCGGGCATCAAATTGGAGGCGCTATCCCACCATGCGTCGCTCGCGCATCTCGACGCGATGATGGACTACGCGGGCTTGCGGCGGGAGCAGAAGCAGTTGCGCGCCAAAGGTATTCACCGGGGCATCGGGGTTGCCGCATTTATCGAAGTGACGAATCCGTCTGCGGCATTCTATGGGGTGGGCGGCGCGAAAATTACCTCGCAAGACGGCGTTACCGTGAAACTCGACGCGCAGGGCGCGCTCATCTGCCAGACCGGCGTGACCGAGCAGGGCCAGGGCGCCGAAGCAGTGATCGCGCAGGTGGCAGCCTCGTCATTCGGCGTTCCGCTCGAGCGCGTGCGCGTGATCACCGGCGATACCGACAACACTCCCTATGGGGGCGGCACCTGGGCCTCGCGGGCGGCAGGCATTGGCGGCGAAGCCGCGTGGCAGGCCGGCAAGGCATTGCGCGGGAATGTCCTCGCCTGCGCAGCATCTATCCTGCAGGCCAAGCCCGAAACCCTCAACATCCGCAATGGCATCATTGTCGATGCTGCAAACGACAGCGAGCGGCTTTCGCTCGATGAGCTCGCGCGCATCGCCTATTTCCGCCCCGACACCCTGCCGCCGGGTTTTCAGCCTGAGCTCATGGCGACGCGGCATTATGTGCCGCGTGCCTGGCCGTTTGCCTTCACCAACGGCATCCAGGCGAGCTATCTCGAGGTCGACGTGGAGAGCGGGTTCGTGACCCTGCTGCGGCACTGGTGCGTCGAGGACTGCGGCACCGTCATCAATCCGCAATTGGTCGATGAGCAGATCCGTGGCGGCGTGGTGCAGGGCATCGGCGCCGCCCTGTTCGAGCACTGCGTCTATGACGAGCGCGGTCAACTGCTCAACGGCAACATGGCCGATTATCTCGTGCCTATGGCCGCCGAGATGCCGGATATCGAGGTCGCGCACGTGGTCACGCCGACTGCGGATTCCGAGCTGGGCGCCAAAGGCGCCGGCGAGGCCGGCACTGCCGGCGCGCCCGGCGCGGTGATGAACGCGATCAATGATGCGCTGCGTCCCCTCGGCGCCAAGCCGCTGACCGACATGCCCTTCACACCCGCGCGCATCCTGCACGCGCTCGGGCAGGTCTAGGAAGTCCAGGGATCAGCCACTGAGACCTGCAGGTCGGCGAAATGGCGTACATTCCGCGTCGCCAGCGTTGCACGTTGCGCCAACGCGATTCCTGCGATCATACTGTCTCTTAGATCGCCGGGCCTGCCTGCGTGACGGCGCTTTCCCATTAACGCGGCGGTTTCCTCGGCCGCATCACGATCAAACGCCAAAACACGTCGTTCCAAATCCAGTTCAATGATACGAGCGAATTGCGCCTCTCGTTGCGCTCGCCGCCTGCCTATCGGCATCGTGCTAAGACCAAACCCGATTTCCATGATGGTGATCGCGGTCGTCCAGACGGAGGTGCGTGGCTGGCCGTCCAGCCATGTAATCACCGCTCGTTCCGCGCTCATTAATGCCGAGAGAACATTTGTATCCAGTATTATCATCACTCAAATTTGGGCGGCCTGATCTTTATGCGGAGCTCCCGGATTGGTTCTTCGAGCTCGATCCCTTTAAAACGCGCGGCGATATCACTGCCAAGCCCGCCCTGAGCACGTCCTTCATCTTTGAGCGCATTCCGCAGAATATCGCGTATTTCCTCCTCCATTGAACGGCCGTGCCGGGAGGCGCGCTGCTTGAGCTTGCGCTTGACCCCCTCTTCGAGATTGCGAACAATTACCTGTGCCACGTTTTCTCCTGTGCTATCATGATAGCAAACTGGCCGGATTCACTCAAGCCGCGGGGGCGCACGAAGGAATAGGAGATGAACATCAAGGTAAGCAGGCAGGCGGTCTCCGAGGCCACCGATAAGCTGAGAAACTGGGGCCGCTGGGGCAAGGACGACCAGATCGGCACCCTCAATCACGTCACTCCCGAGGACATCGTCAACGCCGCAAGGCTCATCCGCACCGGCAAAGCGTTCGCGCTCGGCATCCCGCTCGACCGCCACGGTCCGCAGACGGGACTGTTCGGCGGCCGCTTCAATGCGATCCATCAAATGCTCGCAACCGGGACGGACGCGATCGCCGGCAGACAGGACTGGAACAAGCTGCGCTATGCGGACGACACGCTCAATATCTGTGTGCAGGGCGCGACCCATTGGGATGCGCTCGGTCACATCTTTTACGAGGAAAAGACCTACAACGGTTATGATGCCAAGCTCATCGACGCGCGCGGCCTGGGCGTGCTCGGCATCGAGCACTCGAAGAACAAGATGATCGGCCGCGGCGTGCTGCTCGACATCGCGCGCTTCCGCAAGGTGGATTGGCTCGCCGACGGCGAGGGCATCTCCAATGCCGAGCTCGACGAGTGCGCCAAGCAGCAGAACGTGGAAGTCAAGCGCGGCGACTTCGTCATCATTCGCACCGGTCAGATGGAACGCTGCCTGAAGGAGAAGAACTGGGGCGGCTATGCGGGCGGCGATGCGCCGGGCGTGAAGTTCGAGAATTGCTACTGGTGTCAGCAGAAGGAGATTGCGGCGATCTGCAGCGACACGTGGGGCGTCGAAGTGCGGCCGAACGAGACGCGCGAGGTGAACCAGCCATGGCATTGGGTCGTCATTCCCGCCATGGGCCTCTGCATGGGCGAGATCTTCCATCTCAAGGAGCTTGCCGACGATTGCGACGCGGACGGCGTCTACGAGTTCTTCTTCTGCGGCCCGCCCCTCATCATCACCGGAGCGACCGGCTCGCCCATCAACCCTCAGGCGATTAAGTAAGTGAAGAGGGAGCGCTGCTCACCTTGATCCGTCATCCTTGTAAGTTGCGGATGACCGAATCGATTACCTTGACCGGCGCGGTGGCGGACGGGAGACCGTTTCATCCGAGGGCTTGCAAGCCCGTGCCTCAGCGCGGGACTCGTTCGCCGTTCCATCGAACCCGAACAGTCGCTTGGGCCGCAAGGCGAGCCCGGTTGCGCAAGGAGGGGTTGAGATGGACGCGATCTATGTAGGCATCGATGTATCGAAGGACCGGCTGGATGTGCACGTACGGCCCGCCGGGGA
>DATCJI010000408.1:0-6662 GCA_036562835.1 Xanthobacteraceae bacterium
ATCGGCGCTCCCAATTGCTTAGTTATCCATGTGCCAAAAGATCGCGGGGCTTCGCCCAGTCTTGCGGACACGCTGCGGACATATTTTCCAGCGCGATAGAACTGCTGCATTGTGACCGCTAACTGTATGAATCCGTTTGCATTTGGCGCGCCCGAAGAGATTCGAACTCCTGACCCCCAGATTCGTAGTCTGGTGCTCTATCCAGCTGAGCTACGGGCGCGTTGCGCTTGGCGCGGGAAATGCGGCGGCCGAAATGGGCCTGCGCATGGTGCACTAGCTATAGATTCGCCTGCTCATTGACAAGTTGGGCGCCGTCGTTTCGGTCAAGACCAAAGGCCGAAGCGGGCCCTTTCAGCTTGCCGATCTGGCGCGCTCGATGCCGGCGCGGATGAGATCGGCGGTCTCGGCCGGCTCCGCCCAGCGCAGAAGCTTCACCCATTTGCCTTTTTCAAGATCCTTGTAGTGCTCGAAGAAGTGGGCGATCTGCTCCAGGAGAATTGCGGGAAGATCGCGGTAGCTGCCAACGCGCGCGTAGTAAGGATGCAGCCTGTCGACGGGCACGCCGATGATCTTTTCGTCGATGCCCTTTTCGTCCCGCATGAGCAGCGCGCCGATCGGCCGCGTCCGCACTACCGCGCCGGAAGCGACCGGCGTCGGTGAGATCACCATGCAGTCGATGGGGTCTCCATCCTCGGACAACGTATGCGGTATGAAGCCGTAGTTCGCCGGATAGAACATGGCGGTATGCAGAAATCGGTCCACGAACATCGCGCCCGATTCTTTGTCCACCTCATATTTGATGGGCGCGCCGCCTTGCGCGATCTCGACGACGACGTTGATTTCATGGGGCGGATTGGCGCCGATGGGAACGCGCGAGATATCCATGAGGGGGTGTTGTAGCCCGGATTGAGCGCTGGCGAAATCTGGGATCTGGCTACGCCGCGGATCGTCTACCTCAGGATGTCGCTTCGCTCCATCCGGCCAGGATTACTCACGAGCACGGCGACGGGGCAACCTGTGCCCAGAGACGTCCGGGGCCCGGGCGAGCGGCCAGCACCCGTACGCACGCGCCCTCGGGAAGAGCGCTGTGCAGTTTCGCAGGGTCGTTCGCCGCCGCCTGCACTTCCTGCCACACCGGCATCCGGTGCTGCGCACTCAATATGGTGCCGGCCGGTGGCAATGACCCTTCCGAGATTTCGTAGCCGTTGAAATTGATCACCCACGCCTTCGCCTGGCGGCGGCTCAGGGCTACCCAGCCGGGGCCAGTGTAGCCGGGTGTGCCAAAAATGCCGACCGGCTGCCGGCGTTGAGACGGCATGGCCGCGCCCGCAACCGCGCTGCTGCTGACCTCCGGGCGACCTGCGCGGCTTGCACCCGCATGTTCCAGATCCTGCATCGCGTTCTGGAAAACCGTGCGCGCATCCGGATCGCCGTCTCCACACGTCTTGTCGAACTCGGCGATGTCCTTGCGCAGCAGCGTGTGCTTGGCCTCAGGCGCGATCCTGCGCTCCATGGTGGCGAGGATATTGGTGCGCAGCCTTTGGCACGTCGCGTCGGACGAAAAGTAGCTCTGGTAGGCGGAGTAGCTGCCCGCGGCCGCGGCCGGGATGCCGAGCGCCGCGCCGGCGACTTGCAAAATGGTGATCATTCGCTGCGGAAGCATGGCGGCCTTTCCCGGTTGCAAGGCCCATTAAGTGGCCAATCAATTGTGTCGAAGTCTTGAACCGGACGTCAGCGCGGCCGGGGTTTCCATGGGTGCGGGGCGCGGCGCTCAAGTGCGACCGTTCTGCTCCCACGGATCGAGGCGCGCGTAATGGCCCCACACGTGGCTGTAGAATTCTTCCTTGCGCGCACCAGTGAGCACGCTGCGCACTTCGCCCGTCGAGATCTTCTCGACCGGGCCGAGCTGCGCCGCGATCCAGTGCAACTGGGCCGTCTCCTCCAGGGCGAAGGTCGCAATGGTGGCGTTCTCGATGGAATCACCGCACACGGCGACACCATGGTTCTTCAGGATCACCGCAAGGCCGTCGCCGAGCACATCGCGCACCATGCGCCCCCGTTCGGGCGTGTCGATCTGGCAATCGAAATCGAGGATCGGAACCTGCGGAGCAAAAATGGCGCCGCGATTGCCGACCGGAAAGATATTCCGCCCGGCAATTCCGAACGCGGTGGCGTAGGTCGGATGCGCGTGCACGACCGACGTGACGTCGGGCCGCACCTTCATGATTTCCAGATGCAGGAATCGCTCGTCCACCGGCTCGATGCGTCCTTCGAGCCAATTGCCTTCGAGGTCGACGGTGACGATGTCGTCCACATCGGTGTCGATGAGCGAGCGACCCTCCGAATGGATATGGCCGAGGATGAGCACTTTGTCGGTGCCCGGGATGCGCGCGCTCACGTGCCCCTTGGTGAGTGGCCAGATGTTGCCGGCAGTCAGAACCCGGTGCGCCTTCGCAAGCCGCCGGCGCAGCGCAAGAATGTCGGTCTCCGTCGTCACTTTGGCGTTGGGATGAATGGGGCTGTGTATGGTCATCCGTTTTCTTTCATTGCGGTTTGAAGAGCGGGGAGGGGGCAACAAGCAGTCCGAGCTTGCGGATGAGCGCGAGATTGACGGCGTCGGATTGCGCAAAGAACTCCCGGAACTGCGCCGTGTCGAGATATCTGACGCCGAGCTGCAGGTTGCGCATGCGCTCGCGAAAATCAGAGCTCTCGGCGACACGGCGCAGGCTGGAGCTGATCTTTTCTTTAATCGGAGCGGGCGTGCCGCGCGGGGCGAAGATTCCGTGCCAGGAGGAAATCACCAGGTCGACACCTGCCTCTCTCATGGTCGGAATGTCGGAATAATCTGGTACGCGCTGCGCGGAAGCGACCGCCAGCACGCGCACCTTCCCGGCCTCCCGCATCGTCTTGAGTGGCGCAAGGATGTCGAAGTCCACGTGAATGTGCCCGCCGGCGAGCGCCACCGTCCGTTCGCCGCCGCCCCGGAAGGGAACGTAGATCACCTCCAGCAACGCTTTGTCGACGAATGCGGCGGCAAAGATTTGCGCTGAGCTTCCCGCGTCGATGCCTACCCGCAGCTTTCCCGGATTGGCACGCGCATAGTTCACGACATCGCTCAGCGCCTTCCAGTCCATTGACTGGGGCACCGCGATCACTGCCGGATCTTCATTGACCAGCGCGACCATCTCGTATTCGGCGGCGCTGGTCGGCGTGGGCACAGTGTATTGGGCGGTGAGAAAACCGGTTGAGAAGATGCCGAGCGTGTAGCCGTCGGGGCTCGCGGAAGCCACTTCCTTGGCGCCGAGCACGCCGCCTGCTCCGGGCCTGTTCACCACCACGACAGGCTGGCCGAGCTCTGCCTTGAGATATTGCGCAACCGCGCGGCCGGCGAGATCGGTGCGGCCGCCCGGGGGATAGGGAACGATCAGCGTGACCGGCTTTTTCGGATAATCCTCGGCGTGTGCCGCGAGCGACGGCAGCAGCAGCAGGAGCACCGCAGGCACGACGATCGACGCGCGCGCGGCTCTCCGGCTGCTCCACAAAGAGAAGAGCCTGCGCGCAACCGGCACCACCGCGATGAGAACGAGGAAGCTCATGAGCGCGCCCGCGACCGGCGTCTCCCAGAATATAAGAAAGCTGCCGCGCGACATGATGAGCGATTGGCGCAGCGCCGTTTCCATGATGGGCCCGAGCACGAAGGCGAGAACCAGGGGTGCCATCGGATATGCAAATTTCGTCATCAGATAGCCGATCGATCCGAACACGGTCATGGTGACGATGTCGACGGGGTTGTTGTTGACCCCGTAGGCGCCGGCAAGGCACGCCAGCACGATGATCGGAACCAGGATGTTGTTCGGGATGAACGCTATCTTCGAGAGAAAGCCGATCATCAGCAGCATGGTGAGGATCAATATGCAATTGCCCAGAAACATGCTGGTGACGATGCCCCAGAACATCTCCGGATGCTGCAGCATCAGCGTGGGACCGGGGGTAACGCCGTGCAGCATGAAGGCGCCGAGGATGAGCGCCATCACGACGTTGTCCGGCAGCCCCAGCGTGAGAAGCGGAATGAAGCCGCTGCAGGTCGCCGCATTGGCGGCGGATTCAGGTGCGGCCACGCCGGCAATCGCGCCCTGTCCGAGCTTCTGCGACGCCGCCGGGCAGCGCTTGGCGACCGCGTAGGCGACATAAGACGAAATGGTCGCGCCGCCGCCGGGCAGCAGCCCCACGAAGAAGCCGACGAGAGTGCCTTGCCCGATCGCACGCCGCGCATTGCGCCAGTCCTCGCGCGAGGGCAGCGCAGCGCGGAACCCCGTGGGCACAGAGGCAGACTGGGGGTCGGGAGGGGCAGCGAGATTGCTCTCGATGAGGCGGAACACCTCGGAAATCCCGAACAGCCCCATCACCATGGGAACGAGATCGATGCCGGACTGCAAGGTCAACGTGCCGAACGTAAAGCGCGCAGTGCTGCGCACCGGATCAAGCCCGACGGTGCCGAGAAGGAGCCCAACCACGGTGACGGCGAGCGCTTTCCAGATCGAGTCGGTTGCCAGATAGCTCACGAGCGTAAGCCCGAGCAGCGTGAGCGCGAAATATTCGGGCGGGCCGAAATCGAGCGCAAACTCGGCGAGCACGGGCGTTACAAGGCCAAGCCCGAGCAGCCCGAACATCCCGGCAATGAACGCGCTGAACATGGACATGCCGAGCGCGGCCCCGGCGCGCCCCTGCTTGGTGAGCTCGTACCCGTCGATGGCCACCATGACGGAAGCGGACTCGCCCGGCACGCGCAGCAGAATGGACGTGATCGATCCGCCGTACATCGAGCCGAACCAGATGCCGGCGAGAATGATGATGGCCGAGACGGTATCGAGGAAATACGTGATGGGCAGGAGGAGCGCGATCGTGGCGGCCGAGCCGAGGCCGGGCAGGATGCCGATCACCACGCCGAGCGCAACCCCTGCAAAGCACAGCACCAGATTCATCGGCTGCAACGATACCGAAAAACCCAACGCGAGATTTGCCAGCAGCTCCATGGTCAGAAGGGCAGGGGTCCCGTCGGAAGCGGCACGCCAAGCCGAATGAATGCGAGATAGCTGAGCAGCACCATGGGGACGGCGATCAGGATCGATCGCGTCCAGCCCATGCCCCCAAATCCGCGCATCAATAAAAGAAGTATCGCCGTGGTGCTGATGACGAAGCCTGCTTTCGGGATGACGAGGGCGTAAAGGATGAAGGCGCCGGCCGCGAGCAGGACTGCGCCGGTCCGCGCGCTGAATTGAGGTGCAGTGGAGCTCCGGAAAAACGAATTCACGAGGATGACGCAAGCGAAGATCAGTAGCAGCGTGGAAAGCGAGAGCGGAAAGAAGCCTGCGTCCGGCGCCGCGATCGACCCAAACGGCAGATGAGAGGCGCCAAACAATGCGGCAACGGCAACGCAGGCGAGGAAAATGCCACTGACGCGATCCGCGTGGCGCAGCATCACTCAAATCCGCATGGGCGTAGGGTGCGCAAAGGCGTGCTCTTGCACGCCGTGCGCACGCGGTTGTTTCCTGCAGAAATATTGAGAACCTTGCTCCTGATTTGCGCATCCGGCAAGCGTGGGCCCAGCGCCTTTGCGCACCCTACACCGGGTTTTATGATTGTGCATAGCATGTCATCCCCCGCGCATTCTGGCTAATATTGCCGCATGGAGCAAAGCAGCCGCATCGGCGCCGGGCCTCAGATCAGCCCGCATAAGTTCGCGCGCATGCAGTGGGATCCAAATCTGCGCGAACGCAAAACCATCACCGACTATCTGGCTGCTGCGTTGCGGACGGCCATTTACGACGGGCAGTTCGAGGATCGCGAGGCTCTCAACCAGGTCGAGCTTGCGGAATTCTTCGGAGTGTCGCGGGTGCCGATCCGGGAAGCCTTGCGCCAGCTTCAGGCCGAAGGGCTCGTCCAGAACATCGCCCATCACAAGACGGTGGTGATCGGGCTGACGCTCGACCAGATCGTGGAAGCGATCGAGATGCGCGCGGTGCTGGAGGCGCACCTCCTGCGCAAGGCCGCCCCGCACCTCGAGAAGAAGGACCTTGCACAGCTGCGCAGCATCTGTCGCGACACCGATCGCATCCGCGACTATGGCTCAGACTGGGTGCTGAAGAACTGGGAGTTTCATCGCGCACTCTACGGCCGCGCCGGCTCGCCCGCGATCGCGAGTATGGTGGAGCGGCTGCAGCTCAACGTGGAGCGCTATGCGCGGCGCGCCGGCAATCCGCACCGGCTGCGCCAAGCCGCGCAGGAGCATTGGCAAATTGTGCGTGCGCTCGAGCGCAAGCATGTCGAGAAGGCGAGCGCGCTTCTGGAGAAGCACATCCTCAACACCGCTCAGGACATTGCACAGAAGTGGCAAATGAGAGCGCGACCCGACAAGCTGCGTACGAAAAAGCGCCGTATTCCTCCCCTGCGGAGCGCAGCGGAGCGGGGGAGGGGGACCACCCGGAGCGAGTGAAACGAGCGCAGGGTGGTGGAGGGGGCATACACATATCCCGCCACTCGTCCTGCGTGTCCTCGTTCTTTGCTCCTTGAAAAGAAAAACAAAGTTATGGGCGCTCATATCCGTGCATTATGCGCCTTTACGCCCCCTCCACCGCGCTCACGCGCGGTCCCCCTCCCCCGCG
>DATCJI010000441.1:0-4362 GCA_036562835.1 Xanthobacteraceae bacterium
GAGTCCCTGCGACTCGGCGAGCCACATCTGTCCGTCCACCGCAAGCGTGTGCAGATAACCGAGCCTGATCTTGAACGGCGGGGCAGCAATCGCCGGCGCCGCAAGCATATGCGAGAGCGCCGGGTTGAAAACCGCGGCACCGGTCGATTTCAGGAAATGACGACGACGCATGCAAACCTCCGATTTGATGCGGCTATGCCGCGAGGCGCCGCTGCGCTTCCTGCGCAGCGTATTCGCGCATGACGAGATCGTGGATGCGCGCGCGCAATGCGCTGAACTCCTGGGTGTCCTGCAGCGCGTGCTGCCGCGGATAGGCAAACGGCACCTCGATCAACTCGCGGATGCGCGCGGGGCGGGCGGAGATCACCACGACCTTGCTCGAAAGATATATGGCTTCCTCCACGGAATGCGTGATCAGCATGACGGTCTTGCCTTCCGCATGCAGCACATCGAGCAGCAGGTCATGCATGGCGCTGCGGGTCTGCGCATCGAGGGCGCCGAACGGCTCATCCATGAGCAGGAACTGCGGGTTGACCGCATAGGCACGCGCGAGCGCCACGCGCTGCCGCATGCCGCCGGACAGGGTTTTTGGGTACGCCTTGCGGAAATCCCAAAGCCCCATGCGGCGCAGATAATGCTCGACAATGGCGGCACGCTCGGCCGCAGGCTTGCGATTGGCGGCGAGCTTCAACCCGAAGGCGACATTCTCCTCGATGCAAAGCCAGGGGAACACACCGTAATCTTGGAACATGACGCCGCGATCCGGTCCCGGCCCGGCGATCGGCCTGCCATCCAAGGTCACGCTCCCGCGCGTCGGCTACAGGAAACCGGCCGCCATGTTCATCATGGTGGTCTTGCCACAGCCGGATGGACCGACGAGGGTGACGAACTCGCCTTGCCGGATCGCGAACGAGACGTGCTGCACCACCTCCAGCGGACCGTGCGGGGTCACGAACTGCATCGAGACGTCATCGAAAATAACGCGCTCGGGTGTGCGCCCTGACGGCATTGTCACGCAGCCACCTTTTCCTGCCAGGAGACGAGCCGCGCGGAAAGCTTCCGCAAAATAGTGTCCATGAGCACCGCCAGCACGCCGATGCAGATGATGCCCAGATAAATTGTGTTGAGGTCGAAGAACGATGACGCGTTCTGGATCATGGCGCCTAAACCTTGCTGGGCCGCGACGAGCTCTGCAGCCACGAGCGTCGCCCAGCAAACGCCGAGCGCAACGCGCAATGCGACGAGCATGTGCGGCACGGTGAGCGGCACCATCACGCGGCAGAAGATTTCGAGGTCGCTCGCCCCGAGCGTTCTCGCGACCCGGATATAAATGGGACTGATCGCTGCCATTCCCTCGTACATCACGATCACCGCGGCGAAGAAGGAGGCATAGAAGAGAATGGCTATTTTGGCGATCTCCCCGATCCCGAGATAGACGATCACGAGCGGGATGAGCGCGATCGGCGGCAGCGCGCGAAAGAAGTTGATGAGCGGGTCGATGATCCGCCGCACAGGCCGGTACCAGCCGATAAGGAAACCGACCGGGACGGCCGCCGCCGTTCCGATAAGCAGACCGGCGAGAACACGCTCGAGCGACATCAGAATGTTGATGCCGAGATCCCCGTCGAGAAGACCGTGCCAGAAGCGCGCCAGCACGGCGAGCGGCGAAGGCAGCAGCCCCGGATTGATGAGCCCGGTCTGGCGCAGCAGAGCCCATACAAGCACGAGAATTGCGAAGGGAACGGCCGCTGGCGGCAAGTGAGGAGCTCTTTTCGCCGTCCATGCGAAACGCTCAGCACTCCCCGACGGCTCTGATGGACTCGATCAGGTTCATCCCGTTGATCTTCGTCGTGCGAACGAGCGACTCGCCGTTGCATCGGCCGGTATTGGGCGCCACGTACGTATAGCGGACGCGGTATTCGTTCGGACCGGCCGGGGTTATGTCCAGCACTGCCAGCGGGAAAACGAGCCTGCTGTAAAAATTCGTGATCGCGGTCGGAGAAAACGTGCCGGACAGCCGCTTGTCCGGGACGACGAATTTGCTCGCCTCCTCGCCGTTGCCCAGGCCAAGCGCCATGTAGAACGCCTGCACTGTCGTCATAGCCGTCCCATACGCCTTCGTCGGATCGTGCGGAATTGAAATCTCATTCAGAGCGAGCAGGAGCGGCGCGTGGTGATGTCCCGTGTGCTTCCCGAACAGGGATTTCCCTTCAACCGCGACCCGCTTGCCGACATAACGGCGCAGGTCGCGGGACAGGAAACGGCCTGCTGCGCCCGCATCGGCGGGATAGACCTGGATCCGGTCAACGCGGTCCTCGGGCTTGAAATGCTCATCCCCGGTGACGCAGATCGGGCTGTCCAGCTTCAGGATATATCCGGGCTCGGGCACATCGCCCTTGCGTACATCGTCATAGTTCGGCGGACCCGCAAAAATGCTGAACGACAGCGTCCCCTCGAAGGAAAAGCTGCGCGTGTCCTTCAGATCGATGCACGCGGCACTCGCCGGAAGCGTGCCAGCGAGGATGGCGGCGCAAGAAATTGAGGTCAGGGCGTGAGCTTGCATGACACCAACCTGCTGCCCGCGGTCTCTGATACTAATCAATTGTCAACGTCATCGTCCGCGAAGGCGGACCATCCAGTAAACCTCAGCGTTGATGTGGCAAGGAGGTGATCAAACACAAGCGGTTACTGAATGCCCGCCTCGCGGGCGTCACGAGCCGCAGAAATTATCCCTGAGTGTCACCTTCCACGCAAGCGGACTATCCCGCCGGAAGCTGGTCAAAAGCGATGATTACTGGATGCCCGCCTTCGCGGGCATGACGGGACGGGTGCGTGGCGGCTGCGTCTGCAGGAGCGAAATTGCACCTGCAAGAGCGGCGAAACCGCCGAGCAGCAGGATCACGCCATGCGCTGCGCTCAGCAGATGGCGCGCACTCGCATGCAGCGTGTTGTAGCCGGAGCCGGTCAGCCCTTCGAGCCTCCAGGCAAGGAGCGAAGATGCCGCGGCGATGCCAATGCTCACACCGAGACAGCGCGTGACATTCAGGAGCCCGCCTGCTTCCCCGGTCAGGCCGGGCGGCGCTGCGGCGACGATCGCGCTATTATTGGGCGAGATGAAAAGCCCTTGCCCCATTCCGAATATCGCGAGCGCAATCATTACCGGCAGCAGCGTTGCCTGAGCTCCGTCCGCCACAGCGAAAAGCACGCAGAGGCCAATACCGCAGATCAGCATGCCCGAGACCGTAGGAAGTCTCGCGCCGAGGCGGTCGCAGAGCGCGCCGGCGATCGGCGCGGCGAGGGCAAGCATCACGGGAACGATGCTGAGCCGCAAGCCGGCCGCCAATATGGAATCTCCATAAGCGCGCACGAAAACGAAGGGCATCAGAAAAAACAGTCCGAACAATGCTGCATAGGACAGGACACCCGCGATATTGCCGAGCGCAAAAGCCGGGCGGCGTAACAGCTTCAAATCCATCAGTGGAGCGGCGGCGCGCTGCTCGATCCGCACGAAAACCGTCATCAGGACTATGGCCGCCAGTGCAAAAGCGACAAACAATACCGAGATCAACCCCCACCGGTGACCTTCGTTCAGCAACGCCATGAGTGCCGTGAGCGCCGGCGCGATCAGCAACGCGCCCTTCCAGTCGAACGCGGCGTTCTCCGGCAGGTCTTTGGTGGTCGGAAGCACGAACCAGCCGATGACAGCGCCTGCGAGGCCGACCGGCACGTTGATCCAGAACACCCATCTCCAATCCAGCAGGTCGAGCACCAATCCGCCGAGCGCCGGCCCCGCGCTCAAGCCAACGGCCTGCGCCGCCGCCTGAACACCCAGCGCGCGCCCGCGCAGCTGCGGACCGGCAGTCGAGACGACAATGGCCACGCTGTTCGATGAGAGCAGCGCCGCGCCAACGCCCTGGAGCACGCGGAATCCAATGAGCACGGCCAAGTTCGGCGCGAAGCCACACAGGGCGGAGCTGAGCACGAACAGCAGGAAACCAGCCGTGTACAGGAGCTTGCGCCCCAGCATATCGGCAAGCCGGCCAAAGATGGGCAAAAAGGCCGCCATCGCCAGCAGATAAGCGACCGCGACCCAGCTCACGGTGCTCAGTCTCGCGTCGAATTCCGATTCCAGCTTGGGCAGCAATAGCTGGGTGATGCTCGAATCGACCTGGCCCATGAAGGCGCCGATGCACACGGTCCCGACCACGAGCCAGCGGTAGGAGGCAAGGCTCGCGATGCTTGCTGGGGGCGGCGGCTCGCGCGCTCTTAAAAGAGCTTCGCGGATCGCGGCTGCGGATCCGGGCACCGATACTGCGGAGTTCATTGGTGGCGTGGACTCGATGTGCTCCCCTCCCCGCGCAT
>DATCJI010000453.1:0-1988 GCA_036562835.1 Xanthobacteraceae bacterium
CGCTCCCGCCGAGCACGGTCATGAGCAGGACGATGATCGAAATCTCCGCCGAGAACAGCCGTTCCGGGTCGAGCACCAGCACATATTGCGCATAGAACGTGCCCGCGACCGACATCATCGCGGCGGAGATCATGAACGCCAGCACCTTGTGGCGTGCGATCGCGATGCCGAGGCTTGCGGCTGCATCCGGTTCATCCCGCAATGCCTGCAGGCGGAAGCCGAGCCGGCTGCGACGTAGCTTCCACACCACCAGATAACTGGCCGCCACCGCACCCAGAGCGAGGTAATAGTACGGCACTTTGCTCGTGTGGAATTGTAGATAAAAGAAGGGTGAGGTGCGCTCGATCGGCACGTACAGCCCGGACGCTGCGCCCACCCAGTCCCATCGCTGGAAGACGATCTGCACGCTGGAGCCGATGAGCAACGTTGCGATTGCAAAGTAGTGCCCGCGCAGGCGCAACGTGGGTACGCCGATGGCAACGGCGGCCAGCGCCGACAGCAGCATGCCAACCATCAATCCGGCCCAGGGCGTAATGCCGTATTTCGCGAAGAGAACGGTCGAGGAATACGCGCCGATGCCGAAAAAAATTGCTTGCCCAAGGCTGATCTGGCCGGACAGTCCCGCGACCACGTTCCACGACTGTGCCATGAGGGCATACAACAAAATCAGAATCATCAAGTGATGCGAAAACGATGTCGTGAAGATAAAAGGGTAGCCGATCAACAACGCGAGTGCCGCCGCACCGAGCGCCGATACCCACAGCGGCGGCCGTGGCCAAAGCCGTTCGGCCCGCGCCTTTTCCAGCATATCCATCCGAGTGGTCGACATTGCTAGAACCGGCCGAACAGGCCCTGTGGCCTGAAAACGACGACCGCAAGGTACAGTCCGAACACGATCAAAGTCTTGTAGGACGGGTCCAGCAAGAGCCCGCCGAGCGACTCGACAACTCCGATCGATAGGCCGGCGAGAAGGCTGCCGAGGATGCTGCCGAACCCGCCGAGCGCCACGGCAACGAATGCCAGCAGAGCAAAATTCGTGCCCACGTCGGGAAAAATGTAATAGAAGGTGGAGAGCATGGTGCCGGCGATCCCGACGCAGCTAAGTCCGATCGCCCAACCCAACGCGAACATGCGTTCGGTCGGGATCCCCATCACCGCTGCCGCCTGGCGATCTTGCGCGGTTGCCTGGAGGCCCAGACCCGTTTCGGTGCGCGTGACGAACCACCAGAGCGCGGCGAACGACAACAGGCAGATACCGCCAGTGATCAACTGCGGTTGGCCGATGAAGATGGGGCCGATTTGCACGCGGCCGGCAATGAGGGGATTCGTGATGGTGCGAAAGTCGGGCGTCCAGAGGAATTGGGCGCCGGCACGCAGCGCGACACCGAGGCCGAACGTGCCGCAGACCTGGGCGAGCATGGGCGCCTTCAACAGCCGCCGGATGATGCCGAAGTGCGCCAATATGCCGGCAAGCGCGAGGAGAATCGCCACGAACGGCAGCGACAGCATTGGATCGAGACCGCCAAGAGCCCAGAACCAGAACGCCGTGAACATGGCGAGCATGAGAAACTCACCATGCGCGAAGTTGACAATTTCCATCAGCCCGAAAATTAGGGTCAGGCCAACCGCCACAAGCGCATAGATCAATCCCATCAGAAGGCCACTGATGACGGCCTGTAGGATCAGCTCTCTGGACATCAGCGCGCGCCCACCTCCAAGCAGCTAAATTTGATTGACGAGCACATGCAAAACACGGTCCAATTGAGCACTAGTGTCCAGAGCCCGGAATTCGGAGGGTTTGTCGCACCTCTGATGCCCAGCTTTGAATCAAATGCACACTAGCAACTTATGACCCTAGTGCGGTTTTGCATTTGAAGTCCCTACACGCTTCAAGTTAGCCGTACTGCTCGAACGGAGCACCGCTATGAAAGTCAGAATAGTTGTTCTCGCGTGCGTCGCAATATTGACTGGAGGAGCATCAGCGAAGG
>DATCJI010000464.1:0-1823 GCA_036562835.1 Xanthobacteraceae bacterium
ATGCGCGGGCCCGACCCGCGCATCCACGTCTTCCTCTGCTTGTTAAATTTCTTCCTCTAGTTGTTAAATTAAAGACATGAATGGCCGGGGCGAGCCCGGCCAGGACGAGATGCCGCAATTACGTTCCGCCGCCCAACGCGAAGCAGTAAACCGCATTAGGCGGATGATACGGCGAGGGCGCGGGGGCGCACAGATGATTGCGGCCATCGGGATTGTTGCGGTTGACCTCGACCTTCCTCCACGGGATCGGAATGTACTTGCCGTCTTCGCGCCGCATCGCCCACCATTGGCCATCCACGAACTTCACCTGCGTCGGATAGCAATCCGCTTTGTTGCAGCAGGAACGCGTGGGCTCGTCGGGCATGTACCAGGTCGAATAGAACTTCTCGTGCAGCTGCATGTGCTCAGGCGGATGGTGGCGGTGATCCTGGGCAAGCGCGGCAGACGAGCGGAGCGATGCCTCGGTCAGCAAGGCACCCAGTACGATGCAGGGATACGCAAACAAAACTGCGCGGATGAGCATGTGCGTGCCCCGTGCTGAGATCGACTCATGGACGCGACGCGCGGCAAATCAACGCACTTTCTTGGAAACCGCTTCTCCCCACACGTACGCGCTTGACAGTCGCTGCTCGCGCGACACGCGAATCACATTTCTATAGTGATTCGCATCGTTTCGACTAGTGCCGTAGGGTGGGCAAAGGCGCGACGCCAAGACGCTTCGCACCCTCGACTTTGTGCGTGCGCCGTGCCCACGCGAGGCTGGCTCATTTGGCGAGCCCGGATCGGCGCGCCTTTCGCTGGATCAGATCGATCGCAGCGAGAATGAAAACCGTGGCAGCTCTACATGCGAGCGCCGTGCCCATGATAGCCGGTGACATCTCTGCGCCTCTCGTGATGTTTTATTTGAGCGCCGCGGCGACGGATGTGTAATCGCTGTTCACGGAGGACCCGAGCCCGGTCACGGCAACCACGATGGTCCCGGCTACCACGGCTGCCAATAATGCGTATTCAATGGAAGAGGCGCCGCTTTGATTGCGCAGAAAAGAGATGATTTTCTGCATCGAACCCTCCGTTGCTCACCGTACGCAACTAAAACGCAGAACAGAAAAACTTGCAAAGCTTATGATTCAAGATGTTCGGAATGCACTTTATGGTCGCTTTATAAAAGAGGTGGACCAAACAGCTTTCCGTTTACATTCGACTAAGGCTATTGGTTCGGTTGCGTGAAGTCGACGCGGCGATCGAGGGCGGTGCGACAAAGTTTTCGCTGAGGGGACGGGTTGCGCTGGTGACCGGCGCCTCGCGCGGTCTCGGACTTGCGATCGCGCAGGGGCTCGCCGAGGCGGGCGCCATGCTGGCCATCAATGGGCGCGACCACGCCGCCCTTGAGGCAGCCGCGGACAAGCTGCGCCAGCAGGGATTGCGCGTAGAGGCGTCGTGCTTTGACGTCACAGATACGGTCGCCGCCGAGAAGGCAGTTGCGGCGCTGCTCGCGCATCACGAGCATCTCGACATTGTGGTTGGCAATGCGGGGATCACCCGCCGGGCACCGCTCGAGGAATGGACACTGCAGATGTGGGACGAGGTCCTCGCGGCCAATCTGCGCGCCTGCTTCTTCCTTGCCCAATGCGCCGCGCCATCAATGCGCCGAAACCGGCATGGACGAATAATCTTCACCACGTCGGCAACGGCCATTCTGGGCCGCGCCTGCATTCATGCCTATGTGGCAGCAAAGAGCGGACTTGGCGGCCTCACGCGCTCGCTCGCGGCCGAGCTTGGGGCCGACGGCATCACGTGCAACGCGATCATGCCCGGCTATTTCG
>DATCJI010000524.1:0-3687 GCA_036562835.1 Xanthobacteraceae bacterium
CGCACGGCAGCAAGTCATTCCTCGCCGCCCGGCTATTTCAAGACCTAGCGTGCGTATGCAAAGCAGCCGGCTCTGCACTAGTGCCGGCAGCGCGCGCAGGCAAACCCGGTATAGCTGGTCAGCCGCGGAGGCGCTTGCAAAGCGAGCGCGCAGGGCCGATGACCCCGCGAGAGTTCGGGTGGCGACTAGGAGACATGCCATGAAAACCACTGGATCGGCGGTCTGGCGCGGCGGGCTCAAGGACGGCAGAGGCGCCATCTCGACCAGGAGCGGCGCGCTCAAGGATTATCCATATGGCTTCGCCAGCCGCTTCGAGGGAAAGCCCGGCACGAATCCTGAAGAGCTCATCGGGGCTGCCCATGCCGGATGCTTCACCATGGCCTTGTCGCTCATTTTGAGCGAGGCGAAGCTCACGGCGGAGCAGATGGACACCACCGCCGAAGTCGCGCTCGACAAGGTGGGTGACGGCTATGCGATTACGTCCGTGCATCTGAGCCTGAAAGGCAAGGTGCCCGGCGCTTCTGAGGCAAAGTTTCAGGAGCTCGCCGAGAAGGCAAAAGCCGGCTGTCCGGTTTCCAAGCTGTTGAACACCAAGATCACGCTCGATGTGAACCTGCTGACGTAGGGTGGGTTGAGCGCAGCGAAACCCGCCGAAACAAGCGGGCACGCGAACGGTGGGTTACGGCGCTTCGCGCCCAACCCGCCCTACGAATAAATGCATGGAGGTGCGGTATGACTCTCGTTGAGCCGCAAGACGCTCAGATGAAGCTCTATCTCGAGGACCTGAAAGTCGGGCAGCGGTTCACGAGCCGATCGCATCTCGTTGACGAGGCGCAGATCACGGCATTCGCACGCGCGTACGATCCGCAACCATTCCATCTCGACAACGAGAGCGCCAAGCCCACACTGTTTCGCGGCCTTGCGGCGAGCGGCTGGCACACTGCGGCGATTACCATGCGCCTCATGGTGGAGAGCGGGCTGCCGCTGGCCGGCGGCATTATCGGGGCAGGGGGCGAGATCAGCTGGCCGCAGCCCACGCGTCCGGGCGATATCCTCACGGTGACCAGCGAGATCGAGGAGATCGTGCCGTCACGCTCACGCCCGGAACGCGGCACCGCGCGCGTACGCAGCGAGACGCGCAATCAGCGCGGCGAGATCCTCCAGCTCCTCGTTGCGCGCCTGATCGTGCCGCGCCGCGCGTAGCGAGCGCGTGGGGCCGCACCACCGATGATGGATTATGCAGGTCCGACCTCGATGGGCTCGTCGACGAACACCTGATATTTCTGGGTCTTCGGCTTGTCCTGATCTTCCGGGTTGACGTAGGTGATGGAGCTTTTTCCTCGTATGCTGCGCGGCAGGATCATGACGCGTATGAAATGCGAGGGTCCGTCCGGGCGGGTCTCGGCAAATACCGGATCGACGCCGGTTTCAAACCAGGCCCCGCCCGGGTCCACCCGGAATTTATGGCCGTGCGTCTCGATGCGAATGCGCCCGCTCTGCAGGCAGCGAATACCAGGACCTTTATGCGTATGCGTCCACGCCAGGCCGCCCGGTGGAAAGTCGACCCGGTCGCATCGCATCAAATAATCGAGGCCCGGCTGCAGGCGCGGCTCCGCCTCAAGCGTGAGCCTGGATTGCACGTCGTTGCCGTCAGGAGCCGCTTCCGGTTCGCTATGGGACAATTCCCAGCGCAGCAATCTCGCGCCGGACGGCCCCGCCGTAATCGTCGGACCGGCAGGCCCTTGCCAAGCGCAGTTCTCCGCCAGTGAAACCGCGATGCCCGCGCAGCGCACAATGATTTTGCCTTCGCAAACGTAAATGGCGCGATTCGCGCTCCTGAGCGGCCCGAAGGACGCGCTCGGGGAGAGCTGGTCAGTGTAAAGACGCAGCTTTGGCTCACTCACCGGATAGGTCCCCGATCAGAAGTGGCACTGGGCGCCGCGCTCGCATAGTACTCTGATCACTGGCCGCAACGACAGACGGCGCGAAGCTCGAGTCCAGGGTACATCGTATGCACACCATCGCACGCGCTTTTGTGATTGCCGCAGCTGCAGCTTGCGCCTCTGCTCCCGCAACCGCCCAGCCCTATCCATCCCGGTCAATCAACATGATCGTTTCGGCTCCAGCCGCGGGCATGACGGACACAATGGCGCATGCGATGCAGAGCGAGCTTTCCCGGCTGCTCGGGCAGTCCGTGAACCTTACGAATCAGGATGCGTTCTCCGGCACTCTCGGGATAAGTGATCTCGCGCACGCCGCACCCGACGGTTACACCCTCGCGTTCACATCCAACAATCCGCTCAGCGCACAGCCGCACGTGCAGAAGGTCCGCTATGACCTAGCGAGTTTCCGCTACATATGCCTCGCCTATCACACTCCGCTCGTCCTCGTCGGAGGACTGCAGACGCCGTTCAAGACAGCCGAGGAATTTGTCGCCTTCGCGAAGGCCAAGCCCGAAAACCTCGTCTACGGCTATCCGGGGCTCGCCAGCCAGCAGCATCTCGGCATGCTTGCCGTGCTCAATGCGATGAGCGCCAATGCGCGAGGGATAGCGTTCAATGGCCCTGCGGCCACTTTGCGGGCGCTCTTTGACGGTGCCGTGATGGCGATCATCGAAACGCCCGCGGCGAGCACGGCGACCGACTTTCCGGTGCTTGCCGCTCTTTCGGACGAGCGGATTCGCACGCTGCCAGACCTGCGCACCATGAAAGAGCTCGGATATCCCGCCACGGCTTTCCTGGCCGGCGGGTTGCTCGCCCCTGCAGGCGTTCCCGATGCGGCGGCTGACAGGCTGGAGAAGGCGTGCGCAGAAGCGGCCGCCAGTCCCGCATACAAAACCATCGCGGCGCGGCTGAGCATCGAGCCGCGCTATCTGCCCGGCGATGACTTCCGCAAACTGATCGGGGCGGAATCGGCCGCAAACGCCGAGATCATCGCGCGCGCCGGCCTGCGCGCAGCGAAATAACGTGGAAAATTGGCGTGCAGGTTCAGTTCCATGCGGCCACAAAGCCGTCCAGTTGCATCTCTAAATCGTCCCGCGGATTCGGGCATGAAGGAGGGACCATGCGTTCAAGATCGCTTTTCACTGCTGCTGTCGTGACTGCGGCAACGGTTGGTACAATATCGTTCAATGCTCCTGCTCGGGCTCAACATGCGCGGGATGCGGAAATGATTGGCTATCATCAGCTCTGCGAGCGCGGTGACCGCAGGGCGTGCATCCGTTTTGGAATCATGCTGGGCGAGAATCGCGCCCATCATGGCGAGTGGCGTCGGCTCCATCCCGAATGGTGGGCGTGGGAGCGATAACTGACGTAAGTTGACTCCATCCGGCGGGACATTTTTCGTTCCCTCTTTTCGTCATTGCCGGGCTTGACCCGGCAATCCATCTTTTTGCGAATATAATGGACCCGCGGGTCAAGCCCGCGGGTGACGGGTCGTCCACGGTTGCTGGCATTTGACCTCTGTCGTGGCCTGCTGGGGCGCACAATAAAAACAATCATTCAGCGCGCGTGCCGGCAGGCGGCCAGAAAGAACGGCACTGTGCGCGCCACATGCGGCGAGATTTCCGTCTGCAGGTCGCTGATCCGCTCGCCGAATAAGGCGCGCATGAGAAGGGGTGCGAGGACGAGATCGAGGAAGCGCTCCGCAGTTTGCTCGAGGTGCGCCGGGGCAAATGCCGGGAGCCTG
>DATCJI010000018.1:0-21323 GCA_036562835.1 Xanthobacteraceae bacterium
GACGATTTCAGATGGACTGGTGGACCGTGCTCGGCGTCGCACCGTCTGCAAGCAAAGATGATATTGTGCGCACCTATCGCCACAAGCTAAAGGAATGCCACCCGGATCGGGTAGTCGGACTTGCTCCGGAGTTCCTTGAACTGGCGGAAGAACGCACAAAGACATTGAACGAAGCGTATGCGAACGCGATGCGGTCTCGGCGTAGAGCGGGATAGCTCTTTTCTTCCAATCGTTGTCCGGATCTATTTATTACAGTTCTGACAAATGTCTGAAATCGACTCAACTGGCGTCGCGATCGCCAAGCGCTGTGCGCATGGCGTACACCGCAATCCCTGCAATGAGTCCGGTGAGAAAGAGCCCGCAGATACCAATCCCGATTGCAAGGACGCGCGCGAGTGCTTGCCGCGGCACGAGATCGCCATAACCAATCGTGAGTCCGGTGATGAAAGTGAAATAGACCGCGTCGCCCATACGCCAACCCTCAAGAAAACCGATCAGAAGGCCGAGGGCAACCTGAATCGCCAGAATTGTTGACAGCACGGGCCACGTCAAATGAATGGCGTGGCCCATGGACACGAAAAAACGCCGCCGCACAGTTTTTGGTGGAGGCAGGCTCATTATCGCGCTAACTCGAAGGTGCTCCGACAACTACTGCCGTATCATATCTTTCTCGCCGGCAGCTTGGGATCACGTACCTTGCGCGCGCTCTCGCCGCCGCTCACTGGCAAGTTAGCTGGATCGAGCAAGCCCACCTGCACCAGCACGCCCGCCTGATCCCAATAGATGTGCTCATGTGAAATCTTGCCGTTCTTGAAACCGACGACTACGCAGAACGCGATCTCGACAGGCTTTCCGGTGGGTGCAACGCCGGGCAGGAGCCAATCGATGATGGTCGTGTGGGTGAAGCTGACGAACAGCTCCTCGACGACGTGATTCTCTCCCACTGTGCGCGACAGACTCGTGATCTTGACGTCAGGTGGAAAAAACTTTCCGACAAGATGATCGCGATAAAATGCTCGCACGCCCTCACGCCCAACGCCTCCAGCCATGGTCGGCACGTGATTGAGATGCGGATTATCGCTCATCGTGTCCATGGTTGTATCCAGATCACCGGCAAGCTCGGCATTCACATGCTTCTTAAACAAATCGATCATCTTTTGATGTGTCATCGCATATCCCCTGGGCGCAACCCAGCCGCCGGGGCGCACAACCCGCGCCATTTCCGCAACCGCCTTCGCTGGCAGCGGCCCATCAACCGCTCATATGCTTCTCCGTCGGTGAAGAGCTTGTGCTTCTCCGTCGGCGAAGAGCTTGCCAGGTTGGCCCATGCGTTCTCGGGTTCAGTCGTCAGAAGCAGCTATTCGGCTGTTTGAGAAACTCGATTTCCTCCGGCGTCGAGACTCGTTCAAGTACGGCGTTGCGATGCGGAAACCGCCCAAACCGGTCGACAATCACCCTGTGAGCCTCCGCCCATTTTTGCACCTCCGGATCACCGAGGCTCGCCATGAGTTCAACGCAGCGGGCTTGCGACCGGCGATCCTCTGCATGCTCGAAGGGCAGATACAGAAACATACGCTGGTCCTTGCTTAAGCCGGCGTCAAATCCCCGGGCGATCGCTGCATCGGCCAACCAGAGTGCCTGTTCATCAGAGGCAAATGCGCGAGGCGTGCCGCGAAACATATTGCGCGACATCTGGTCAAGCATGATCACGGCAGCAAGCGCGGTCTGCGCATCGGCCAGGAGGCTGTTGTTGTCGCGGAAGACGACAGCTTCATGCAAGCCGAGAAAACGGTCCCGAATGGTCGCATCAAACGTCGGGTCTTTTTCGAGCCACTGGTCCGGCCGAGTCTGCTCGAACCAAAACTTCAAGACGTCCTGCACCCCACCCGTCTTCAGGATGGTCGACAATTGCCGAACTTTCCAACATTTACGCATCAACTCGATCAAGAGTCGCGAGCTGCTCGTTGTCCTCGGCTCTCGCAGCCGATAGCGCGCAATCTTGTCTGCGTTCCCGCTCCGGAGTGACGGGAATATCAATGACGGAACAGCTGGCGAATGCGCGTCCAGTTGTCGGCGGGAGGTTCTTTGCTGCCGTTTCGCCCGCGTCCGTTGAAAGATTCGGGTTCCGGACCCGGATCGTCAGGCGCATGCACAAGCGGAATGACCGCCGGGGCAACCGGAATGCGCGCCAGTGTGCGCTGTTGCGGCTGTCGTCCAGCCTCACTCGGAATTTCCGTATACTCCTGTGCTTCGGCAGGTGCGCTGCGCGCCTCTGGTGCTGGAGCTTCCACCTTATCCGCTGTACGCGCCTGTAATTGCGTTTCGGCCGGAGCAGGCGCCGGCCGCGCAGTCGCTTCTTCGGCTTCAATCAGCACGCCGGCAGGCTCATCGCCGGCGAGCGGATCCTTCCACTCGAAAGCGTCGAGGTGGCCCGTGATAGGTGAAGCCGGCAGCCAGCGCTCGGATACGAAGCCGTCCGCGGTCCACGCCGGATCGCGGCGCGCGCGGAGGGCACGCACCATCCAGGCGCGTGCGCTGCCTTCGTCGCCATGCTGCTTGCGCTCGAGCTCGGCCATGAGCGCAGCGACGCGCCTCGTCGGCGTCGCGGCAAGCGGCTCGAGCACTTCGCGCGCCACCGCAAATTCCTGCGCATCCATTGCAGCGCGCGCCACAGCAAGCGCGGCTTCGACGTTGCCCGCGGGGGCCTGCGCGGCAAGCGACTGAATGCGGGCAAGGCGCTCACGGGCTGAATCGCCCGAACGAAGGTGCGCATAGACCACGGCAAGATCGGGGTGCGGATTGGCGCGCCATGCGGTCTCTATTATGCGGGCTCCCTTGCGCAGCTCGCCCGCGTCGGAGTGCAGGCGTCCAACGAGGGTCGCCGCGGGGACGAGAGTGGGAGCGAGCTTCACAGCCTCAAGCGCCAAAGCCCTGGCGCGATCGCGATCGTTTTCTTCGGCTGCGAGCGCCTGCGCGGTGAGCAGCACGGCGCGATGGCGTCTGTACATGGTCTTGTCGATGAGGCCGCTACCCATGTTGCGGTCGAGACGTTCGAGCGCGCCGGCCCAATCGCCGGCAACGCAGCGGAATTCCAACACGGCCTGTCCGGCCCATGGCGGTGTTGAAGCCTCCCTTGCCGCCTGCTCCGCGTAAAGGAGCGCCGCGGCCGGATCATTTCGCCGTCGCGCCTCGATGAAGAGACCATGCAGACCAAGCAGACGCGTATCGTCGCGTCCGGCCATGCGCTGAAAATTCTGTGTCGCCGTGTCGCGCTCACCACCGAGCTGGGCAGTCTGCGCCTGCAAAAGGAGTGTCAGCGGCTCGCCCGGCGCGATGCGCGCAGCCTCGGCGCTGAACTTTCGTGCGGCGGCGAGATCGCCGGAGCCCACGGCAACGAGCCCCTGCGACACGGCGAGATAACCGCGCATGCCGCGCCGCGTGCGCACCTGGGTTGCGATCGACCGCGGCAGGCTTGCCATGGCGCGCAGCGTGGACCAGAACAGAGTGCTCAGGACGGCGATGGCAATCACCGCGAGCGCCAGCACCATCACGGAAGTCTCGACCCGACGTCCCAGCCAGGTGATCACCACATCGCCGGGGCGATCAGCGAGCCACACGGCGGCAAAAGCCAGGGCCGCAATAAGCAGAACGTAGAGAACAACGCGGATCACTTGCTCAGGCCCGCCAATGCTTCAGTCCTGAGCGCGCGCGCAGAAGCGAGCGCCCCCTCGCGCGCCTGCGCTTTCTTGATCCATGCTTCTGCGGGTGCGCGCACTTGCGGCGGCAATTTGCCGAGCTCGGCAAGCGCAGCAGACACATCGCCGCGTTCGGCATCGCCCGCAATGCGCGAGAGCACTGCGCCAACGTCGTTGCCTTGCACTTCCTCGATGCGCTGTATGCGCACGAGGCGTTCGGCATTGGCCTGCAGTTTTTGCAGAAAACCCTCGTGGGCGGGCGTGCCCGAAGCGGCGAGCATCGCCGGGACCAGGGCCGAAAGCTCGCGCCCGAGCGCTTGCGCGTTCGGCAGTCCCGTCGCCGCAAATGGCTCGAGGGGAGCGAGCTCCTGGGAGTTCGCGCCGAGCGCACGCAGAGCGGAAAGCTCGGGCCCGAAAGGCTCGCCCCGCTGCAACGGCGCGACCAGTGCAGTCGCAGCAACGAGCAGGCGCGCAGGGCGGTCAACCGGCTGGGCAGGAATGCGCTTTGCCAGCTCCTGCTCAACGCTCGCGATACGCTGACTGAGCTTATCCAGGCCAGCTGTCGCCGTACCGGCCTGCTCCGCGCCTTGCCGCGCCAGCGCCAACGACTCGTCGGTTCGGCGCTGCGCGATGCTGACGCTCTCGGCGAGAGCCTTTATCTCCCCTTCCATGGATGAAAGCCGGTTGGTCAAGTCCTCATCAGGCCCGCCTTGCCGTGCCGCGAGAGCACTCTCCAGCTTGGCGAGACGGCTTGTCAGCTCGTCTATGCGTTTCGTGTCCGCGCCGGCGGTGCCCACGCGCGCGGCAAGCTCGCGCATCTGCTGCTCGACGGCCGACACACGGCTTAGAACCGCCGTATCATTGTGTGCGGGCGGAGCAAGCATCGGCCCGAGTGCGATTGCGGCCGCGCCGATCAGGCCTCCGACCAAGCCCGCGCCGGTCATGGGCAGAATGGATCGCATCACGCCAGGTTGAGACGAGGTGGCCATTGCGGCTTCTTCTGTCTTCACATCGTCTGCCTTCACACCGTCTGGCTTCACATCGTCTGCCTTCACATCGGCAGCCTCGGGTTTGTCGGCCTGCTGATGCTGGGCTTCCGGCTCGATCTCGCGCGCCTGCAGGTCGATTGTGGGCGCTCGCCGTTGGCTTTCCGCGGCGGGATGATCCTCTTCACTGCTCAAGAGGTTCTCCTCGGGAATTTCCGCGCTTCATCGGGCGATCCTTCAGACGGCGTTTATACCGGCGCAGACGCTTTTCGAGCCGCACCGTGGCCTGATCGGCGCTCGCATACGCATCACTTGCAAAGCCGTCCGCCTCCAGCACGATGCCCGAATCCAGGTGAATGACACACTCGGTGCGAAAGCCAAAGGCCTCTTTTTCTATTGTGACGTGGCCCGAGCAACCGCCGTCGAAATATTTTGCCGCCGCTTCTGCGAGCCTCGCGTTCACGCGCGAGCGCAGCGCTTCGCCCAGATCCATGTTCTTGCCCGATACGCGGAACTGCATCGTCAGTGGTTGAGGGCGACTCGTTTCTCCCGGCGCCGTTGCACCGAGGACGGAATGCGCATGGCTTCCCGGTATTTTGCAACGGTTCGCCGGGCAATGTCGATGCCTGCTGTGCGGAGTTGCTCGACGATGCTGTCGTCCGAAAGCACGCCATCGGCGGGCTCGGCGGTGATCAGCTCGCGAATATGGTGCCGCACTGCCTCGGCCGAGTGCGCCTCGCCGCCGTTTGCCGCCGCAATGGCCGCGGTAAAGAAATATTTCAGCTCGAAGGTGCCGCGGCTGGTCGCCATGTATTTGTTCGCCGTCACGCGCGAGACGGTAGACTCGTGCATGCCGATGGCCTCCGCCACCGTCTTGAGATTGAGCGGACGCAGGTAGCGGACGCCGCCCGCAAAAAACCCGTCCTGCTGGCGCACGATCTCGCTCGCAACTTTCAGAATGGTCTTTGCACGCTGATCCAGGGCCCGCACCAGCCAGGTGGCGTTCTGCAGGCATTCGGCCAGATAGGCACGCTCCCGCTCGTTGCGCGCGGTGCGGATGACCTTTGCGTGATAGCTCTGATCGATGAGCACTTTTGGCAAAGTATCGGAGTTGAGCTCGATCGCAAATCCCCCGTCCGCAGCGGGGCGCACGAAGATATCCGGCACGACGGACTGCACCAGGACGGAACCGAAGGCGAGACCGGGTTTGGGATTGAGCTCCCGGATCTCTGCGATCATGTCTGCCAAATCTTCGTTGCTGACGCCGCAGATCTTCCGCAGTGCAGCCAGATCGCGCTTGGCAAGCAGATCCAGGTTGGCAACGAGCGCCTGCATCGCCGGATCGAAGCGGTCACGGTCCTTGAGCTGAATGGAGATGCATTCGGCAAGGCTGCGCGCACATACTCCGGGCGGGTCGAAGCCTTGCAGGACAGCCAAGACGCGCTCGACCTCGGCGGGCGTGGCGCCAAGCCTCTCTTCCGCGCCAGACAGGTCTGCAGGCAAATAGCCGTTCTCATCCACGAGACTGATGAAGTACTGGCCGATCAGTTTTTCCGCCGCATCCATTGCGGCCAGCGCCAATTGCGCGCTCAGATGCTCGGAAAGCGACGTCTCGGCTGCAACGAAACGTTCGACATTATAGTCGTTGCGGGTTGTCGCTCCGGTTGGGGTGCCTTCCGAGCGACGAGGTCCGCGATCGCTATTGGACCGCGACTGCACGCGAGGGGCATCCACGGGAGCCACCTGATCACGCTGGAGAGAGGCGTGCTCCCGCTGTCGCGGCAAGCCGCCCAGCTCGTGGATATCGCCATTGCGGTCGTACGTCTCTTCGCCGCGCGCCGCGCGCTGGTTTGCCGGCTCCTCTTCGCCCCGCTCGAGAAGCGGGTTGCGTTCGAGCTCCTGCTCGACATAGCGGACGAGATCGAGATTGGAGAGCTGCAGGAGCTTGATCGCCTGCATCAGCTGCGGCGTCATGACCAGTGCCTGGCTTTGCCGGAGTTGCAGCCTTTGGCTCAGCGCCATGCGAAAACGTGCTCCCGCCGACTCCGCCGGATGCTTGCCTGAAGCGCGCCCGGCCAAGTGGTCCAATTCTTGCTTATCTGGTTAGGAGCAGGCTGTACACCCGGCACTTGGCCCGTCGTTAATGCTGGGGATAGCGTCGAAAACCCACCCCTCAGGATCGCAACATCGCGCCGGTGCGTTTTGTCACTTCCGTAAGGATTTTAGTGGCGGCTGCCTCGATCTCCTGATCGGTCAGCGTTTTTTCACGAGGCTGCAGCGTCACCGAGATCGCAATGGATTTCTTGCCCGGATCGGTGCCGCGCCCCTCATAGACATCGAACACGTCGACTGCCGTGATCAACTTGCGGTCCGCATTTTGCGCGGCCCGAACGATATCGGCCGCGCGCACCGAACGATCGACCACGAACGCGAAGTCGCGCTCCACCGGCTGGAACGCCGAAAGCTCCAGCACTGGCCGCGTGCGCGTGGCTTTTGGCTTAGGCTCGGGAACGCGGTCGAGGATGACTTCGAAGGCGACGAGCGGTCCTCCAGCATCGAGGAGCTCGAGCGCCTTCGGATGCAGCTCGCCGAAATAGGCAAGCACGTTCTGCGCACCCATTTGGATCGTGCCGCTGCGACCTGGATGAAACCACGCGGGAGCGCCGGGAACGATTTGCAGCATGCCCGGTGTTGCCCCCGCCGCGGCAAGGGCAGCCATGGCATCCCCTTTTACATCGAACGCATCCACCTCCTGCGTCGGCGCGGACCAATGGCGGCCACTGCCGCGCGGCTTTGCCAAGCGGCGGCGCACGCCGGCGGCGGTCGTGAGCTGATCCTCTGGCGCATCGCCGGTGAAAATCTGCCCCACTTCGAACAGCGCGGTATCGGGAAAACCGCGATCGCTGTTTCGCTGTGCAGCGAGCACGAGTCCTGGAATGAGGCTCGGCCTCATCACGGACAGCTCGGCCGAGATGGGGTTCGCTAGCGTGAGCTCCGGCTTGCCGCCGAAAAAGCGCGCGTGCTCGGGCGCGATGAAGGACCAGGTGAGCGCCTCGGCCATGCCGCGCGCCGCGAGCGCGCGCGTCACTTTGCCCCGCCTCCGCTGCATCGATGTGAGCACCGGTTTGCGGGGGGCGTCCCCGCGATCAAAGGGCACGGACGGAATGCGGTCGACACCGATGATGCGTACGACCTCCTCGACCAGATCCGCTTTGCCTTCTATATCTCCGCGCCAGGACGGCACGATCACGTGCAAGCTGCCGTTGGACTCCTTCGATTCAAATCCGAGCCGACCGAGCACGCGCGCAATTTCCACTGCGGGCAGCTCGAGTCCTGTCAATCGGGGAAGCTCATTGACGGGAAAGTCGATGCTCCGATGCGGCACATCGACCTTGCCCGCCACAAAGATCTCAGACGGCTCGCCGCCGCACAGCTCGAGCACCATGTGCGTCGCGAGCTCGAGGCCGGGAAGCATGAAGACCGGATCCACCCCTCGCTCGAAGCGATACCGCGCATCGGAGGTCACCCCGAGCTTGCGGCCGGTCTGCGCAATGTTTGCCGGCTCCCAGAGGGCGGATTCGATCAGCACGTCGCTGGTAGAATCGGTGCAGCCGGTTTCCTCCCCGCCCATGATGCCGGCAAGGGACTCCACTCCCTTCGCATCGGCGATGACGCACATGGACGGATCAAGCACGTAGCGCTTGCCGTCGAGCGCCAACAGGCTCTCGCCTGAGTGCGCCCGGCGAACGATCAGATTGCCGTGCACTTTTTGGGCATCGAATACGTGCAGCGGCCGCCCGCGGTCATAGGTGATGAAATTCGTGATATCGACGAGCGCATTGATGGGGCGCAGCCCGATGGCGCCGAGCCGGCGCTGCAACCAGGGGGGCGATGGACCATTCTTTGCGCCGCGCACTAGACGCAGCGAGAAAGCCGGGCAGAGCGAGGCGGTCTCGCCGAAATCGAGTTTCACCTGCACCGGGCACGGAAAGCGTCCCGGCACGGGTCGAGGCGAGCGATCGATGAGCTTGCCCATCTCGGCGGCTGCAAGATCTCGGGCAATGCCGTTTACGCTTGTGCAGTCGCTTCGATTGGGCGTGAGATTGATTTCCACCACCGCGTCGTCGAGACCGGACCAACGCGCGTAGCTCGCGCCGACGGGAGCATCCGGGGGCAGCTCGATGATGCCCTCGTGATCGTCGGAGAGTTGCAACTCATATTCCGAGACGAGCATGCCGCGGCTTTCGACGCCGCGAATCTTGCCGATCCCCAGCGTCATGTCCTTGCCGGGAATGTAGGCGCCGGGCGCAACAAACACGCCTTTCATGCCGGCGCGTGCATTTGGCGCACCGCAGACGACCTGCACCGGATTGCCCTCGCCGGTATCGACCATGCAGACGCGCAATCGATCGGCGTTCGGGTGCTGCTCCGCCGATATGACGCGCGCAATGGAAAAGGGCGCGAGCATGCGCGCGCGGTCATCGACCTTCTCGACCTCGAGGCCGATCATGGTGAGCTTGTCGACGATCTGCGAAAGCGTGGCCTCGGTGTCGAGATGCTCTTTGAGCCACGCAAGCGTGAATTTCATGGCACGGGCCGTCGTGAACAAACAGCGCGCAGCAAGCTCGGTGTCCTCCCCTCTCCCGCGAGCAGCGCGCTTGCGCTGCGAGTGTGGGGAGGGGTTGGCGGTGGGGGCTCTTTGCGTTTTGTTTGTACCCCCACCGCTAGCCCCTCCCCACAAAGGGGAGGGGAACGCACCGAGTCTGCGGCACGCTTGGTCACGGGCTCAGGCCGCCCGCAAGGGTCGGCGCATCGAGGGCCTTGAATCCGTAATGGGAGAGCCAGCGCACGTCGGATTCGAAGAAGGCGCGCAAGTCGGGCATGCCGTATTTGAGCATTGCAAGCCGATCGATTCCCATCCCCCAGGCGAACCCCTGATACGTATCGGGATCGAGCCCGCAATTGCGCAGCACGTTGGGATGTACCATCCCGCAGCCGAGAATCTCGAGCCAGTCCTCGCCTTCACCGAAGCGGATTTCGCCTTTCTCGCGCCTGCATTGGATATCGACCTCGAGCGACGGCTCCGTAAAAGGGAAGTACGACGGCCGGAAGCGCATCTTCACCTGATCCACTTCGAAGAATGCCCGGCAGAACTCGGTGAGAATCCATTTCAGGTGCCCGAGGTGCGAGCTCCTGTCGATCACGAGTCCTTCCACCTGATGGAACATGGGCGTGTGGGTCTGATCGCTGTCGCTGCGATACGTGCGCCCCGGAATGATCACCCGGATGGGAGGGCGCGCGCTGAGCATGGTCCTGATCTGCACAGGCGAAGTGTGAGTTCGCAGCAGCAGGCGGGAGCCGTCCGGCTTTGCACTCAAGTAAAACGTATCATGCATGTCGCGGGCGGGGTGGCTTTCCGGAAAATTGAGCCGCGTGAAATTGTAATCCTCGGTCTCGATGTCGGGACCTTCCGCCACCGCGAATCCTATATCGGCAAAGATGGTGACGATCTCGTCGGTCACCTGGGTAATGGGATGCACGCGCCCGCTCTCGGCCGCGGCGTCGCGCACGGGCAAAGTGACATCCAGGCTGTCCGCAACGAGGCGCTCTGCGAGCGCGACGTCTTTTAGTTCCTGCTTGCGCGCGGCGATCGCGGCACTGACGCGATCCTTGATGCTGTTGATGCGCGCCCCTTGTCGCTTCCGCTCATCCGGCGCCATCGAGCCGAGAGTCTTAAGAAGCGCCGTAATGGAGCCCTGTTTGCCGAGCGCGGCAACGCGTGTCGCCTCGACGGCCGCTTCGTCCTTCGCCGCGGCTATTGCAGTCAGGAGCTCGTGCTCAAGAACGGAAAGTTCGGTCACCGAGCGTCAGGCCGCCATGGCGGCTTTCGCTTGTTGCACGACCGCTTCGAAGGCCGCCGGCTCGCGGATGGCAAGATCCGAAAGCACCTTCCGATCCATAAGGAGGCCTGCCTTGCCAAGCCCGAAAATAAACCGGCTGTAGGTCAGTCCAAACGGCCGTACTGCCGCGTTGAGGCGCTGGATCCAGAGCGCGCGAAAGGTGCGCTTGCGCCGCTTGCGATCGCGGTAGGCATACTGGTTTGCCTTCTCGACCGCCTGCTTCGCTACACGGATCGTGTTCTTGCGCCGTCCGTAATAGCCCTTCGCGACCTTGAGCACTTTCTTGTGCTTGGCGTGAGCGGTAACGCCCCGCTTGACGCGTGCCATGGCTCATTCACCCGTTCGGAAGGAAGTATTTCCTGACGGTCTCGCCGTCAGTCTTGAACAACACGTTCGTCCCGCGCAGTTGGCGGATCTGCTTGTTGGTGCGCTTGATCATGCCGTGGCGCTTACGGGACTGCTGGTACAACACCTTGCCGCCTGCGGTGATCTTGAATCGTTTCTTGGCGCCCGATTTTGTCTTGATCTTGGGCATCTTACTCTCTCTTCGCCACGGCCGATTGCTGGGCGACGCCCGAAGCGCACGCGACCCTGGAGTGAAACCGCCGCCACGGCATCCCGGTTGGACCGACGGTCGGCGAGCGCCGGGCTTATGGCAGAGCACCGCTCAAAAAACAACAAGTGGAACGTGATGGGGCACACCGGCCGGTTTCAGCGCGGCGCGAGCACCATTACGACTTGCCGCCCCTCGAAACGAGGCTCCTGCTCCACCTTGGCGATCTTCGTGGTGTCGTCGCGCACCCGGTTGAGGAGCTGATAACCGAGCTCCTGGTGCGCCATCTCGCGGCCGCGGAATCGCAGCGTCACCTTGACCTTGTCGCCTTCCTCGAAAAAGCGCTGCATGGAGCGCATTTTTACGCCGTAGTCGTGGTCATCGATCATGGGCCGGAGCTTGATCTCCTTGACCTCGACCACCTTCTGGCGCTTGCGCGCCTCGGCTGCCTTCTTCTGTGCCTGGTATTTGTATTTGCCGTAATCGAGAATCTTGCAGACCGGCGGGGATGAATTCGGAGCGATCTCGACGAGATCGAGGCCGGCTTCCTGGGCCTTCTGGAGGGCGTTCCCTATGTCGATAGAGCCGTGATTGTGGCCGGTCTGATCGATCAATTGTACCTGTTGAACGCGGATCTCCTCGTTAATGCGCGGGCCCTCCTTCGCGGCGGGCTGCACGGGTCTCATGGGACGACGAATGGCTATGCTCTCCTCTTGCTGTTGCGCCAGGCCTGCCGGGGCAGGCGGGGGAAAGATCAGTACCCCGGCCGCATAAGTCAACGGCTAATCAGGCCAATGATTGACGAGATTTTATTGGGCGTAAAATGATTGACGTTAGTGTCGCGCCGGCAACACTGTTGCGGAATTGTTTTGCAGCCCGTGGGCGCGCTGCAGATGTCAAGCATGATCGCGAGCGAGAAGGGACGTGTACACTGCCCGCGTCGCAACGGCGACGCTGCGGGGTGAAAACATGTACTCTGCGAACTGACGCGCGCGCGCCGACATGGCACGGTAAGCGGCCGAATCGAGCGCAAACGCCTGCGCGAGCGCGTGCGCGAAAGCGGCTGCATCGCCGGGCTCGACAACCCAGCCGGTGCGTATGTCCTCGGGCATTTCCGGTGGAGTGACCACATGCTCCGGGGATGCGCCGACGCTGGAAGTCACAACGGGTCGGCCCAGCGCTTGTGCTTCGGCGACCGCGCGGCCCAGGACCGGCGGCTCGGCTGCGGGCACCATCACTACATGCGCCGCCGCGTAAGCGGCGGGCATGTCGCGGCAGTGACCGCCAAATCGCAGTAAAGACTGCACGCCCTGCGCGCGCGCAGTCTCTGCCACATAGCGGGCATAACGGCGAAAGCTCTCATGCTCGCCTGCCATCACGAAAGCGAAACCTTTCGCCCCGCTCTCCACCAGGAGGCGCACAACCGCAGGCAAGACCAGCTGATCATTCCACGGTGCCACGCGCCCCGGAACCAGCACGACGCGTTCATCTGGCTGAACCCGCCAGGTCTTGCGCATCGCTTCGATCCGATCCGGGGGAACCGCCTCCGGATCGAAGGTCGATGTTTCGATGCTGCGTGGAATGATGGTGAGACGGTCGCGTGCAAGCCCGTAATGCGCAATCAGGGGTGCGGCCGCAAACTGCGAAGGCGTGATGACGCGGTCCCCGCGCGCAAGCGCGCTCGCCCAGCGAGCACGCCAACCTGACACCACCGGCACATCCGGCAGCGTGGTGACGAGCCACACCGCGATCTGTGCCGCGGCCATTTGCGCGCTCCATGCTCCTCCGACGCTATGCGCATGCACGATGTCGATACGCTCGGAGGCGATGAGACGTTCAATGAAGCGGGCATTGCTGCGGATGCGCAGCGGGTTCATGGTCTCATTGACCAGAGACACCGATTCACCGCCCGCGGTCTTGAGCTCGGCCGACAGCGGCCCCTCGCCTGCCGCGATTATCGCGCGAGCGCCCGCGCGCAAAAGCGCATGCGCAACATTGACGGCAGCGCGGGCGACCGGATCCTCGCGCAAAGCAGGCACCACCTGCAGGATTGTGGCGCCGGCCAGACTGCGCGGGGATGCATGCTGCTCTGGATTATCTGTGCTCAAGCACCTAATCCCGGTGTAGCGCCGCGTTGGGGCGCATCACGTGCTTGCATGTCCTGGAAATAGCCTCGCGTCGGCGTGCATGGCTTTATTTCGCGGTCCGGATGAACGATGTTTGCCTGAAATTCCTCGACGTTGGAACCGGCAAAGCAGGCCGTCGGATCGCGGTTCGGCATAGCACCGGAGCGCCGCCCGGATTGTTCTGGTTGGGCGGCTTTCGCTCGGACATGAAAGGAACGAAAGCGGAGGCGCTGGCGGATTGGGCGCGCGCGCACGGCCGCGCAGTGACGCGATTTGACTATTCGGGTCATGGCGAATCCGGTGGCGATTTCCTCGATGGCACCATCGGGCGCTGGGTCGAGGAGGCAATCGCCGTCTTTCACGCGTTCTGCCAGGGAGCACAGGTCATTGTCGGATCGTCCATGGGCGGATGGCTCGCGCTTCTGCTCACGCGCGAGATCGCCGCGCGCGCACATTCCGCCGCGACAATCGCCGGTCTCGTGCTGATCGCACCCGCAGTGGATTTCACGGAGGAGCTGATGTGGGGACGGTTTTCTCCGGAGATGCGCAGAGAGATCCAACAAGCCGGAGTGTATGCGCGCCCCTCCCCGTATTCGACGGAGCCCTACCTCATTACGCTGGGGCTCATTGAGGAAGGACGCAGGCATCTGTTGCTGGGAGGCATGATCGAGACCGGATGTCCCGTTCGCATATTGCAGGGCGTGCAGGATCCGGACGTTCCATGGGCACACGCGGTGGAGCTCACCACGCGCTTTGCCCGCGACGATGTTGTTCTCACCCTCGTCAAAGACGGCGACCATCGCCTGTCACGGCCGGAGGACATCGAGCGGCTGCTTGCAGCGGTGGCGGAATTCGACTTTCAAACGGATGGGACGCCGAAAAGGCTTTCCTGATTCATTAGCCACCATTCGGCTGATCACGCGTCAGCCTCTTGCATTTATACGATTTGGGCCTATGTTCCTGTTTTGTTCCAATAATCAGGTTGGAAATGCACATGGCACGCGCCGCCGCGCATCAACGTCGATCTACCGATCCTGCTCCGAGCCGCCGCTCGGGGCTGGGGGATGCGCGCGCCCGGCGTCCAGCCGCGATCGATCTGAACCAACCGCTCGATCTCGATACAATTGTCGCGCATGAGCGCCGGCGCGGACGCGCGGCGCAATCCAATGCGTCGGGGCGCTACGAGCCGGTCGCTCGGGTCGCGTTCGATGACGGGTGGCGCAACTTCGAGGAATTGGTGTCGTTCAAGACGACCGTAAACCTCGACTCCACCCGCAAGATCATCACCCGCAATAATTCTCCCGATATCTCATTTGACCGCTCGGTCAATCCGTACCGCGGCTGCGAGCACGGCTGCATCTACTGCTTCGCCCGGCCTACTCATGCCTATCTCGGTCTGTCGCCGGGCCTCGACTTCGAAACGCAGCTGTTTGCCAAGCCCGATGCGCCCAAGCTTCTTGAGCGCGAGTTGTCCGCTCCTGGCTATGCGCCGCGTACCATCGCGATCGGCACGAACACCGACCCATACCAACCGATCGAACGCGAGCATCGGATCATGCGTGGCATTCTGGAGGTGCTGGAGCGATGCGGCCATCCGGTCGGCATCGTGACCAAATCCGCACTCGTGTTGCGCGACCTCGATATTCTCACAAGCATGGCCAAGCGCAATCTTGTCAGGGTTGCTGTGTCAGTCACCACGCTGGACCGCAAGGTTGCCCGCCTCATGGAGCCTCGGGCGCCGACGCCACAGCGGCGACTCGAGGCGCTGGAAGCATTGAGCGCTGCCGGTGTGCCTACCACCGTCATGGTTGCCCCGGTCATTCCGGCGCTCAACGACGCCGAGATTGAGCGCGTTCTCGATTCGGCGGCCGCCGTCGGCGTCAAGGAAGCCGGCTACGTGTTGCTGCGCCTCCCTCTCGAAGTGCGGGATCTCTTCCGCGAATGGCTGCTTGCGAATTTCCCGGATCGCCACCGGCACGTTTTCAAGCTCATTCGCGAGATGCGCGGCGGCAAGGACTATGACGCAAGCTGGGGAGAGCGCATGAGCGGCAGAGGGCCGACCGCGTGGCTGATCGGCCGCCGTTTCGAGCTCGCATGCGAAAAGCTCGGCCTCAACAAAGCCAGGACCAGCTTGAGCACGGAAGGTTTCAAGCCGCCACAGCCCAGCGGACAGCAACTAAGCCTTTTCTAAGAGCATTTGTTGCTCAGGGGGGTTGAAAGCTGCCCCTATATGCATTTCGCATCCGTGGCAACCTCACGACCGTGGTGCTGATCCAGGGCGGCTGCGGATTTTGCACAGTTCGTCACAGCCGCAAAGCTGTGCGGATTGACTTCGCGCCCACGCCGGGCACGATCCGCGCATGGATCGCGAAGCACCTGTCCGGCCGGTGCCCCTTCGCCTGCCGCTGGGCGAGGAGCCGGTGCGGCCCACGTTTCGGCGCGAGCGCAAGGCGCTGAACCGGGGGGTGTGGCCGGTCGCCGGATGCGACGAGGCAGGGCGCGGCCCATTGGCGGGCCCGGTCGTCGCCGCGGCGGTCGTTCTCGATCCCAAGCGCGTGCCGCGCGGCCTTAACGATTCCAAGAAGCTCGATCCGGAAACACGCGCCAAGCTGCATGCGAAAATCTGTGCCACTGCCGAGGTCTCCGTGGCGGTGGCGCCGCCCTCGCGCATCGATCGCGACAACATCTTGCGTGCATCCCTCTGGGCGCTGGCGCGCGCTGTCGCCGGCTTGCCCGTGCGTCCGAAGCTCGTCTTTGTCGATGGACGCGACCGCATCGATGTGACCTGCGAATGCCAGCCGGTGATCAGCGGGGACGCCATCATTGCGTCCATTGCCGCCGCCTCCATTGTCGCGAAGGTTACGCGCGACCGCCTGATGATCCGCCTCGGCCTGCACTATCCGGGCTACGGTTTCGAGCACCACAAGGGCTACAGCGTGCCGGAGCATTTCGAGGCGCTCGCACGACTCGGTCCCACCATTCACCATCGCCGGTCCTTTGCGCCCGTCGCCGCAAGCAGCGCGGAGCTCCTCGCCCAGGCCGCCGAGCTCGCCGCAACGGCGGCGTTGCCACTTTAGCGAGTCTTCCCCCAGCACATCAGTTTTGCGCAGGGCTTCTTTGCCGCATCTGATGCGGTAAGGTCTTCTTCATGCTCTATGTATCGATCCTCGTAGAATTGCTGCGCTCGCGTCCGGCGGTCGCAGCGCTCCTTGCCGCAGGCATGCAAGCGCTGCTGTGGTTGCTCGTGCCGACGCTGTTTTATGCGGGCCCTCCCGGCGACGTGCCCCTTGTGCTGGCGATCGGTCACGAGTTTCAGCTTGGGTCGTTTCTAGGACCACCGCTTGCGTTCTGGCTGGGCGAGCTCGCGTTCGACTTTGCGGGCGGGCACCTCATCGGCGTCTACGCATTGGCGCAGGCCTGCGTGGTCATGACGTATTGGACCGTGTTCCTGCTCGGCAGAGCGATTGTCGGGCCGCAGCATGCGACATTGGCCGTGCTGCTGATGGTGGGCATTGCGGCTTTCACCGTGCCGACGCCCGATTTCGGTCCCGCGCTGCTTGCGATGCCCCTATGGACGCTCGTCCTGCTGCATTACTGGCATGCCGTGCGCGACGGTCAGCGGGCCTATTGGCTCGCCCTTGTCATCGAGAGCGGTCTGCTGCTGCTCACCACCTATCTGGGTCTTCTGCTGCTCGCATTGCTCGTCGGGTTCACGGTCGCAAACTCCCGCGCACGGGCATTGCTGAGGTCGTATGACCCATTGCTCGCGATTGTCATCATCATTGTCCTGATCGGACCCTACCTCGCCTGGCTCATTCATTCCGGAATCGCACCGTTCCGCACGGCGGAACTTGCCGGCGCGGCAACGGGATGGCTGCAGCGACTTGTGCTTATCGGCGCTGCCCACGCGGGCCTTGTGGTGCTGGTCGGCCTGGTCGCCGGCTGGCCTTGGCCACGGCAGGAGCCGGCTCCCATCATCGTACGCCGGCCGGTCGATGCGTTTGCGCGCGACTTTGTTTACTTCTTTGCCCTGGCTCCTGCAGCGCTGGGCTCCCTGGTGGCGGTCATACTCGGATGGAGCGGACCGATGGGCGGCATCGCTCCGCTGCTCGTTCTATCGGGGCTCGCCGTGGTGCTTGCCGCCGGCGATGCAATCTCGCTCAGGCGACAGCACATCGTGATCGCGGCCTGGTTCGGTCTGCTGCTCGTGCCGGCGGCGATGGCGGCGAGCTCCGCGTTCGTTCTGCCCTGGCTGAATTCTGATTTGAGAATAGCCCAGCCGTTCGAAGCCATGGGACTTTTCTTCTCGGAAAATTTCGAGCGGCGGACAGGCGCGCCGCTGAAGATTGTAGGCGGCGACCTGCGCACTGCAGCGCTCGTTGCGCTCGGCGCGCCGACCCGGCCCAGCGTGTTCATTGATGCGGCGCCGCAGCGCTCTCCCTGGGTGAGCATGGACAGGCTCAGATCGCAGGGTGCGATCCTGCTCTGGCCGACCAGCGACACTGCCGGAACGGCTCCGCCGACAATTGCGGAACGTTTCCCTCAGCTGGTGCCCGAAGTGCCGCGCGTCTTTGCGCGCCGCGTGCAAGGCAGGCTGCCCCTCGTTCGCATTGGCTGGGCGGTGATCAGGCCAAAAACGGAGGAGCCGATAGAGTTACCGTATCCCGAGAACAGATGACACACGACAGATGTCAGATGAAAGAGGCGAGGTGACACAGCATCGGATCAATCAGAAGGCCCATCCTTCTGATTTTGGTCCTCGGTCGTCTGTCTTTCGTCATCTCGACCGGTATTTTCGGCTTGCCGAGCACGGGACCAACGTGCGCACAGAATTCGTGGCGAGCGTCACGACGTTCCTGACCATGGCCTATATCGTGTTCGTAAACCCGCAGATTCTGGCAAGCGCGGGCATGGACAAGGGCGCAGTCTTCGTTGCGACGTGCGTCGCCGCCGCCCTGTCGAGCCTCGTCATGGGTGTTTTTGCGAATTATCCCATCGCGCTTGCGCCGGGCATGGGACTCAATGCGTTCTTTGCCTTCACGGTCGTCCTCACGAACGGCTATTCCTGGCAGCAGGCGCTCGCCGGCGTGTTCTGCTCGGGCGTGATCTTCTTTCTCATTTCCGTCGGCAGAGTACGCGAATATCTGATCAACTCGATCCCGAAAAATCTGAAACTCGCAATCTCCGCGGGCGTGGGCCTCTTCATCGGCATTATCGCGCTCGAGGAAGCGAAGATAATCGTCGCACAGCCGCAGACGCTGGTGACACTCGGCGATCTCAAGGCCGGGCCTGCAATCCTGTGCCTCCTGGGCTTTGCCGTTATCGTGGGCCTCAACCGACGAGGCGTCCTGGGCGCGACATTGATCGGTATCGTGGCGGCCACGCTCTTGGGTCTGCCGCTCGGGCTCGCGCAATTCACCGGCATCATCGCGCCACCACCTTCTCTGGCACCGACGTTCCTGCAGCTCGATTTCTCGCGCGCCGCCGAGGTGACGTTCGTGGTCGTGGTGTTCAGCTTTCTGCTGGTGGACGTGTTCGATAACGCGGGCACGCTGATCGGCGTCGCGCATGCGGCCGGACTGCTCGATGCACGAGGCAATCTGCCGCGCATGAAGCAGGCGCTGATGGCGGACAGCTTCGCGGCGATGCTCGGCGCGCTGATCGGAACCTCGACCACCACGGGCTATGTCGAGAGTGCTGCCGGCGTTGCCACGGGAGGACGGACGGGGCTTACCGCGGTGTTCGTCGCCCTGCTTTTCCTGTTAGCGCTCTTCTTCTCACCGCTCGCCGCCATGATACCGCCCTACGCGTCGGCGGCTGCGCTTCTGTATGTGGCGTGCATCATGGCTCGCGGGCTTGCGGATATTGAATGGAAGGACATCACCGAGTCCGCTCCGGCGGTGGTGACGGCGTTGCTGATGCCGCTCACCTATTCGATCGCGAATGGGATCGGGCTCGGCTTCATCACCTATGCGCTCGCAAAGGGTCTTGCCGGCAGATTTCAGGAGCTCAATGCACCCATTGTGGTGCTCGCCGCAATTTTTGCCTTCAAGTTTGCGCTGCCTGCCTGAGCGCCTGCCTGATGGACAAAAAATCGCGCCATGCGAGCCGTTTCTGCACCGGCTGGCGCAGCAGATAGGCCGGGTGCAGCGTGGCGATGGCGCGGATTTCGCGCGTTCCCGTCGAGAAGGGGAACCATCGGCCGCGAACCTTGAGGATTCCGTCGCGCACATTGAGGAGCGTCTGAGCTGACGGCCCGCCGAGACAGACGAGGATATCCGGATTGGCCAGCTCGATCTGGCGCAGCGTAAACGGCAGGCACATGGCGGATTCCTGCGGCGTTGGCGTGCGATTGCCCGGGGGGCGCCACGGCACGATGTTTGCGATATATGCAGAGCTGCGATCGAGTCCGATTGCAGCCATCATCCGGTCGAGCAGCTTGCCGGAGCGCCCGACAAAGGGCAGGCCCGCAATATCCTCCTCGCGGCCGGGAGCTTCACCCACGAACATAACGCGCGCGCCAGGATTTCCATCGGCAAATGCCAACCGGGTCGCGGTCTGCCGCAATGTGCAGCCCTCGAAAGTTGCCAGCATGCCTCGCAGCTCTTCCAGAGTTCCGGCGGCTTTCGCCGCAGCGCGCGCCGCCATGACCCCGCTTTCGGGCGAGCTGCTTGTGCTGGCGACAGTGACGTTCGTTCGATTATGCGTGCCGATCGGGTCGGCGCGGACCGGACGAAATGTCGGGGGTGCAGCTGCCGAAGGTGAGGCGGCTCCTGATTTGACGGTCCTCGCAGGCGGAGCGCTTGCTACGCTGTCCGCCGGATGGATTTCCGGAGCGAGCCGATCCGACGCGGTTTCGCCGAGCGACGTATCCACGCCCGCCTCGCTGTAGAAGACCAGAAGAGCGCTTAGAGCCGCTTTGTCGTCGTTCATCGTTCAAAGCCCGGGACAGCAATGCGGCAGGCTTGTTGCCATCATGCTATGGGCTGGAGAGCTAAAGGGGGCAAATGGCGGCTGCAACGGCCGTGTACACTGCACTGCGCTGCACGACAGATCGGAGCGGATTGAATGGCCCCTGAGGCACCTCCGCGCGAAGCGATGGAGTTCGATGTCGTCATTGTAGGCGCCGGACCTTCCGGCCTCGCCGCTGCGATTCGTCTCAAGCAGATCTCGCCGGACATCAGCGTTGTGGTGGTTGAAAAGGGATCCGAAGTCGGCGCCCATATTCTCTCCGGTGCGGTGGTTGATCCCGGCGGGCTCGACAGGCTGCTGCCGGATTGGCGCAACGAAGATAGCCCGCTCAAGACTCAGGTCACCGAGGACGCATTTTATTGGCTCGGGCAGAAACGCGCGTTTCGCCTTCCGAATGCGCTCATGCCTCCGCTCATGAACAATCATGGTGCCTACGTGGTCTCGCTCGGAAATGTGTGCCGTTGGCTGGCGCAGAAGGCCGAGAGCTTGGGTGTCGATGTGTACCCAGGGTTTGCCGCCGCTGAGCTGTTGTTCGATGCGCATGGAGCAGTCGCGGGCGTCGCTACGGGGGACATGGGCATCGGCAAGGATGCTCAGCCCAGGGAAACGTTCACCCGCGGCATGGAGCTCAAAGCCAAGTACACGCTCCTCGCGGAAGGCGCACGCGGAAGCCTGAGCAAGCTCGCGATGCAGCGCTTCGCCCTCCAAACTGGCCGCGAGCCGCAGAAGTTTGGCATCGGCCTGAAGGAGCTATGGCAGGTGTCGCCGCAAGTTCACCGGCCCGGTTATGTGCAACATACCTTCGGCTGGCCGCTCGACCGCCGCACCGGCGGGGGATCGTTCCTTTATCATTTTGACGACAACCTCGTCTCGGTTGGCTTTGTCGTGCACCTTAACTATGCGAACCCGTATCTCTCGCCGTTCGAAGAGTTCCAGAGGTTCAAGACCCACCCGCTCGTCGCCACGACCCTGCGCTCGGGCAACCGGCTCGGTTACGGAGCACGCGCGCTCCCAGAAGGCGGCTGGCAATCGGTGCCGAGACTGACGTTTCCGGGCGGCGCGCTTATCGGGTGTGCCGCCGGCTTCATGAA
>DATCJI010000033.1:0-10403 GCA_036562835.1 Xanthobacteraceae bacterium
GTGTCGGTCCAGCAGCCCCCCACTGATGCAATTCGGCAATGTCCTCCTGCATGTTGAGTGCATCAAATTCTGGAATCGGCAGCATCAGCTCGGGACGGCACCCGCCCATGACGATGGTCTGGACATTCCGGCTTGCCTCGACCGTCGCCCGAAGGCAGCACATTGAACGACAAGCCGATGAGCACGCGCGCCCCCTCGGCATTCAAGCAGCGGGACGTGACCAGAGCGGTAAAGGCTGTCACGGCTGCGGGTGTGGGTATCGCGCGCGTGGAAATCGACAGAGAAGGCAAGATCACCATAATCGCGACGAGCGGGCACACAGAGCCGGAGTTCGAGCACGGCAGGGAGCCTAACGAATGGGACAGCGTCTAATGCGCCGCTCGCCGAAATATGTGCAGGCCTTCATCGATCGGCACGGGAAGGCGCGCTTCTATTTCCGCAAGCCGGGTTTCAAGACCGTGCCATTGCCGGGACTGCCGTGGTCCCCGGATTCCATGGCTGCCTATGAATCTGCCGCGGCCAGCCATCCTGCCCCGCGCATAGAGGTCGGAGCTAGCCGTATGAAACCCGGCACTGTGGCCGCTGCGGTTACTGGCTATTTCGGCTCCCTCGCCTTCTCAAGCCTAGCGGAAACCACCCGTATAACACGGCGACGAATACTCGAGCGGTTTCGTGAAGAGCACGGTGACAAAAGCATTGCCACGCTTGGCCGTGCCCATGTCGAGCGCATGGTGACCGCTAAAGTTGCCAAACCGGGGACGGCATTGAATTTCTTGGTGGCGCTGCGCGGGCTGATGCGTCACGCCATTAATGTCGGGCTCCGGACAGATGACCCAACCACAGGTGTGTACGGCCCCAAGTTTCGCTCGGCGGGCTTTTACAGCTGGACAGAAGCTGACATTGCGGCATTCGAGGCCAAGCACCCGATGGGCTCACGGGCTCGGCTTGCGTTCGCGCTATTACTGCATACGGCACAACGCCGCGCAGATGTCATCCAGCTCGGTCGCCAACACCTTCGTGATGGCTTGTTGCAGGTGCGCCAAACTAAGACTGGTGCCACTCTGGCAATTCCACTGCATCCAGAATTGAAGGTAGTGCTTGATGCCACACCGGCAGAGCATCTGACGTTTCTGGTGACCAAAGGCGGCAAACCGTTTCATGCCGACGCCTTCAGCCTCTGGTTCAGGCGCAAATGCCGAGAGGCTGGCCTTCCGGCGCAAGCGTCGGTCCACGGGCTGCGCAAGGCGGCGTGCCGGCGGCTGGCCGAAGCTGGCTGTTCGGCGTCAGTCATTGCCTCTATCAGCGGCCACTCCACCCTGCGGGAAGTGTCACGCTACACTGCCGCGGCAGAGCAGATCCGGCTCGCTCGACAGGGAATCGAGGCGATCGTGCGAACGACAACCAGAACAAAAATTGTCAAACCGGCCAGTTAGGTTTGACAATTTGGGAGCTAAGGTGTTGAAACTTCAGGAGCAGGAAGGCCAGAACAGAGTGGGGGCAAAACTCTGTTGCTTTGTACCTTCCCATAGAACGGCGAAGTACTTCAGCCGCCGGGCAGAATCAGCTCGGCCCGCAAACCTCCTATCGGAGCAGTCCCCAGCGAGACGGCGCCGCCATAGAGGCTTGCGAGCTCGACGACAATGGACAGCCCAAGGCCCGATCCAGGCTTTGTTTCGTCAAGCCGGCGTCCCCGGCGCGCCACTTGCTCGCGCTGCTGCGGGGAGAGCCCTGGACCGTCATCGTCGATCAATATGCGGACGGTTCGCCGATCGTCCTTCACATCGGCGCGCTCTGAAAAAACTTCCACGGCCACCCGCGCCTGCGCCCATTTGAATGCATTGTCGACGAGGTTCCCTACCATCTCCTCCAGGTCCTGCCTCTCGCCGCGAAAGCGCACGCCCTCCGGCGCGTCAATGTCGATGGCGATCCCGCGCTGATGATGAATCTTTTCCATGGTGCGTGCGAGCGCAGTAACGACCTCACGTACCTCCGTGACCGTGCCCACCACCGCAATCCTGGCCGCAAGCCGCGCCCGCTCGAGGTGCCGGGTCACCTGGTCGCGCATGATCTCCGTCTGCTCGCGAACTTTCAGCGCAAATGAATCAGGGCCATGCGCAGACGCTTCGTTGAGGATCACGGAAATAGGCGTCTTGAGCGCATGGGCCAGGTTGCCGACATGCGTGCGCGCGCGTCCAACGATCTCGCGGTTTGCATCGAGCAGCGCATTCGTCTCGCGCGCGAGCGGCGCAATTTCCTGCGGAAAGGCCCCTTCCAGTCGTTCGGCGCTTCCGGCCCGGATGGCCGCAAGCCCGTTTGAAATGCGCTTGAGCGGCGCCAAGCCAAATCGTACCTGGAATGTCGTGGTCAACAGGAGCACGGCCGCAAGCACCGCAAAGGTGCCAAGCAAGGCGCTATCGAAGCTGTAGATCTCGTTTTCGATCTCGGCCGCGTCCCCCGCCACTGCTACGAGGTAGCGCCCGTCCTGCCCGAGGTCGAGCGTGCGCTCGACGATGCGCAATTCCTGACCTTCGGGCCCTTGCGCGTAGCCAGCGCGCGCGCCGCCAGGTGCGGAAGAAATCCCGAGACTCGCCAGATGCGGCAAGCTCATGTCCCAAAGTGAACGCGACGAGCGTACATCCGGTGTTGGCGCGTCGAGCCTCGTGACCTGCCAGTACCACCCGGAGAGCGGCAGGTCGAACAGCGGCTCACCCAGCGACTGGGGAAACTTGCCGGCGTTTTCCTCCGGCGTAGCCACGTCCGCAATCAGCGTACGCAAATACACGCCGAGCCGGCGATCAAAGGCACGCTCCACCGCCGAGCGGTAGATCGAGGAAAGCACGACCCCCGTAACGACGAGAATAACAACCGTCCAGGTCGTCGCAGAAAGGAATAGCCTTAGCGCAAGAGAGTTAAGACGCATCGCCCGGAGGCGCGAGAAGATACCCGAGCCCGCGCACGGTCTGTATCACGTCAACGCCGAGCTTCCTGCGGATGCGCCCCACGAACACCTCGATGGTGTTGGAGTCGCGGTCGAATGCCTGATCGTATAGGTGCTCGACGAGCTCGCTGCGCGACACCACCCGGCCGGAGTGGTGCATGAGATAGGAGAGAAGCCGGTATTCGTGCGAGGTCAGCTTGACCGGATTGCCCTCGACACTGACCCGCCCCGTGCGCGTATCGAGGCGAACGGGACCGCAATTGAGCTCGCTCTTCGCGTGCCCCGCGGAGCGGCGCAGAAGCGCCCGAATGCGGGCGAGGACTTCCTCCAGGTGGAACGGCTTGGCAACGTAGTCATCGGCACCTGCATCGAAGCCTTGCACCTTGTCACTCCAGCGGTCCCGTGCAGTGAGCATCAAGACCGGCATGGCGCGTCCTGCGCGGCGCCAGGCCTCGAGAACCGAGATGCCGTCCATTTTTGGCAAGCCGATATCCAGGATCACGGCATCATACGGCTCGATTTCCCCGAGGTAATGCCCCTCTTCTCCATCGAACGCGCGATCCACCACATACCCCGCATCGCTCAGGGCAGTCGCCAACTGGCGGTTGAGGTCCGGATCGTCTTCGATGACGAGGAGGCGCAAAGCGAAGTCCCTCCAGGAGGCGGTCGCAAATACGGGCTTGCGACGGAATGGCACGCTTTCTCAGTGTGCCACTAGATAGTAATGGTTTGTAGCCGGAGAAGGGCAGACCATGGCACAGCCTTTCTTGTGTTGGTATCGTTTTCGCCGGCATATGGAGCAGCGCCCGTGACCGGCGACATCATCCTGCAAACCGACGATCTCACGAAGGAATTCGCGGGTTTTATGGCGGTGAGCGGGGTCAACCTGAAAGTCGCCCGCGGGACTATTCATGCACTTATCGGACCGAACGGAGCCGGCAAGACAACCTGCTTCAACCTGCTCACAAAATTTCTGCGACCTACACGCGGACGCATTCTCTACAAAGACCGCGACATCACCTCGCTTCCCCCCGCCGATGTTGCGCGGCTTGGATTGGTGCGGTCGTTTCAAATTTCTGCTGTGTTTCCGCATCTCACGGTGCTGGAAAACGTTCGGCTGGCCCTGCAGCGCCGGCGCGGAGGCTGCTTTGATTTCTGGCGCTCGAAGCGCGTACTCGATTGTTTCAACGAGCGTGCCATGGCGCTCCTCACCGACGTGGGCCTGGAGGCGTTCGCAAACTGGATCGCGGTGGAACTGCCTTATGGACGAAAGCGCGCGCTCGAGATCGCGACCACCTTGGCGCTCGAGCCCGAAATGCTTCTGCTCGACGAACCGATGGCGGGCATGTCGCACGAGGACATCGACCGTATCAGCGCATTGATCAAAACGGTGGCTGCCGCACGCACCGTGCTCATGGTCGAGCATAATCTGAGCGTCGTTGCCAATCTTTCCCATTGCATCACCGTGCTCACGCGCGGCCGCATCCTGGCGGAAGGCGATTACGCGACGGTCTCTGCGAATGACATGGTGCGCGAGGCCTATCTGGGGGTCGGTCATGCTTAGCCCGACACCGGCTTCGAGCATGAACGCGCTATTGAACGTAGAGGGGCTGCAGGCCTGGTACGGCGAATCTCACATCCTCCATGGCGCGACGTTCAATATCCATGCCGGCGAGGTGGTGACGCTGCTCGGGCGAAATGGGGCCGGAAAGACCACCACGATGAAGTCGATTATGGGGATCGTTCCCCAGCGCACCGGCTCCGTTCAATATGACGGCCATGAGCTGATAAATCTGACGAGCGATCGGATCGCGCGCCTCGGGATTGCGTTCTGCCCCGAGGAGCGGGGCATCTTTTCCAGCCTGAGCGTGAAGGAAAACCTGCTGCTGCCACCGGCAGTGCGCCCCGGCGGGCTCTCTCTCGATGGCGTATTCGAGCTGTTCCCCACCTTACGCGAGCGGCTTGCGAGCCAGGGCACGAAGCTTTCCGGCGGCGAGCAGCAGATGCTCGCCATCGGACGCATTCTGCGCACCGGTGCGCGCCTGTTGCTCCTGGACGAGCCGACCGAGGGCCTTGCCCCCGTCATTATTCAACAGATTGGCAAAACCATAGGCCTGCTCAAGCAACAGGGCTTCACCATCCTGCTGGTGGAGCAGAATTTCCGTTTCGCCTCCACGGTGGCAGACCGCTATTACGTGATGGAGCATGGGCGCATCATAGATCAATTCGCCAATACCGAGCTCGAGGCTAATCTCGGCAAGCTGCACGAATACCTGGGCGTTTAAAGCGCTCTGACCTTCGAAAAACCAAGAGGAGGATGCGATGAAACGACTTATCGGAATAACAGCCTTGGCTGCCCTGTTCACAACTGGAGCGGCGTATGGACAGGTCAATGTCAAGATCGGCGTGCTCAGCGACATGTCCAGCTTGTATTCGGACATCGGTGGGCCCGGGTCGGTCGCAGCGGCCAAGCTCGCCATCGCCGATTTCACTGCCAAGAACCCGAACGTCAAGGTCGAGGTTGTCTCGGCTGACCACCAGAACAAGCCGGACATCGGCTCGAGCATCGCCAATCAGTGGTACGACGTCGACAAGGTCGATCTGATCGTCGATGTGCCGAACTCGGCGGTAGCGCTGGCGGTGAGCGAAATCACGCGCCAGAAGAATAAGGTATTCATCCCCTCCGGGCCCGCGACATCCGATCTGACCGGTCCCAAATGCACTCCCAACACTGTGCACTGGACCTACGATACCTGGATGCTCGCGAACGGCACCGGCAAGGCGCTGGTGAAGACCGGCGGGGATACCTGGTTCTTTCTCACCTCCGACTACGCGTTCGGGCATGCACTCGAACGGGACACCGCGGCCGCAGTCGAAGCGAACGGCGGTAAGGTGCTCGGGAAGGTTCGCCATCCGCTGAATACAAACGACTTCTCCTCGTTCCTGCTGCAGGCGCAAGCCTCGAAGGCCAAGGTGATCGGGCTTGCGAACGCGGGCGGCGACACGATCAATTCGATCAAGCAGGGTGCCGAGTTCGGCATCGTCCGCGGCGGACAGAAGTTTGCGGGTCTGCTCGTTTTTGCAAGCGATGTGGCGGCGCTCGGACTGCAAACCGCGCAGGGTCTCACGTTGACTGAAACCTGGTACTGGGACGCCAACGACAATAACCGCGCCTGGACAAAACGGTGGCAACAGGAGCGGCCCGGCAAAGTGCCAACCATGGTCCAGGCAGGCGTCTATTCCGGTGTGACCCACTATCTAAAAGCTGTCGCCGCGCTCAACAGCGCTGCGGACGGCAAGGCCATTGTCGACAAGATGAAGCAAACCGAAACAGATGATCCTCTCTTCGGCAAGGGCACTATCCGCGCCGACGGCCGCAAGATTCACGACGCTTTCTTGTTTGAGGTGAAGAAGCCGGAAGAATCGAAATACCCGAATGATATGTACAAAGTACTCCATACGATCCCTGCGGCGGAAGCTTTCCGTCCGCTCAAGGAAGGCAGCTGCCCGCTGGTGAGCGGGTGACGGTGCCAGAAACTCAATGGGCTCCCCTCCTCCGCGAGCGGCGCACCTGCGTGGGGAGGGGTTGGGGGTGGGGGCTGTTTCTTCTTTTCTTCGCTCTTGAATGTACCCCCACCCCTATCCCCTCCCCACAACGGGGAGGGGATAGGACCGAGTTTGCGCCTTGCGCGCCGAACGCATCCAGCTTTTCCCGGTCGATATCCGCCGCAGCGTAGTCTCATGTTCGAGATATTCGGCATCCCTTCGCAGGCCTTGTTTGGGCAGCTGCTCATCGGCCTGATCAATGGCTCCTTTTACGCGCTGCTCAGTCTGGGGCTTGCCGTCATCTTCGGCATGCTCAACATCATCAATTTCACCCATGGGGCCCAATACATGCTTGGCGCCTTCGGCGCATTTTTTCTGCTGCAGTATGCGGGGCTGGGCTACTGGTGGGCGCTCCTGGTTTCACCGCTCGCGGTCGGTATCACAGGCATCCTGATCGAGCGCCTTTTTCTGCAATGGCTCTACAAGCTTGATCATCTTTACGGCTTGCTGCTCACCTTCGGGCTCGCGCTCATCATCGAGGGAATGTTTCGGAATTTTTTCGGCTCATCGGGACTGCCGTATTCAGTGCCCCGGGAACTGCTGGGCGGACAAAATCTCGGATTTATGTTTTTGCCTAACTATCGCGGCTGGGTGGTGGTGTTTTCACTGGTCGTGTGCCTGAGCGTCTGGTTCGTGATCGAATGGACGAAGCTCGGCTCCTATTTGCGGGCGGCCACCGAGAATCCCACGCTGGTGCGCGCGTTCGGCATCAATGTGCCGCGCATGATCACGCTCACTTACGGCTTCGGGGTGGCGCTTGCCGCGCTCGCCGGCGTAATGGCGGCACCGATCTACAACGTCAGCCCGCAGATGGGCAGTAATTTGATCATCGTCGTGTTCGCCGTGGTGGTGATCGGCGGAATGGGCTCGATCCTGGGAGCGGTTGTCACCGGGTTCGGCCTGGGCGTGATCGAGGGTCTTACCAAGGTGTTCTTTCCCGAGGCATCGAACACCGTGATCTTTATCATCATGGCCATCGTGCTGCTGATCCGGCCGGCAGGCCTGTTCGGAAGGGCATAAGGTGCAGCGCGCTGCCACTTTGGCGTCCAGCACCGCCTCGGGCGCAGGTGCCCGCGCGGAGGTCATCGCCTTCGTGCTGATGCTCTTCGCGCTCGTTGTCGCTCCCTTTTTCGTCTATCCGGTCGTGCTGATGAAGGCGTTGTGTTTTGCGCTGTTCGCCTGTGCTTTCAACCTTCTGATCGGCTATGTCGGGCTCCTTTCCTTCGGTCATGCGCTCTTTTTCGGGTGGGCAGGCTACGTCTGCGCACATGCTGCCAAGGTGTGGGGCTTGCCTCCCGAGGTCGCCATCCTATGCGGGACGGCCGTCGCTGCCGCATTCGGCACCATCGTCGGTACGCTCGCGATCAGGCGCCAAGGCATTTATTTTGCCATGATCACGCTTGCGCTCGCGCAGATGATGTTTTTTTTCGCCGTCCAGGCACCCTTCACGCATGGTGAAGACGGCATTCAGGCGGTTCCCCGCGGGAAGCTATTCGGTCTCATCGACCTTTCCGACAATATCAAGATGTACGTCGTGGTGCTGATTCTCTTTATCGGCTGCTTTCTGCTGATCTATCGCATTATCAATTCGCCTTTCGGCGAGGTGCTCAAGGCCATACGCGAGAACGAGGCGCGCGCCATCTCGCTGGGTTACAAGACCGATCGCTACAAACTCCTCGCATTCATTCTTTCCGCGACCTTCGCGGGCGTGGCGGGTTCCACGAAGGCGCTCGTCTTTCAGCTCGCGTCGCTTACTGATGTGGACTGGCCGATGTCCGGAGAAGTGATTCTGATGACCCTCGTCGGAGGTCTCGGCACATTATTCGGACCCGTAACGGGTGCCTTTTTCCTGGTGAGTCTGGAGAACTTCCTGACCACTATCGGCCAATGGGTATTTGTGGTCCAGGGCGTGATCTTCGTTATGTGTGTGCTGGTCTTGCGTCGCGGCATCATCGGGGAACTCGGACGGCTTCTCGGAACCCGACTGTAAGTTCCGGAACTATGGAACCGGGAGCGGCATCTCATCGTTCGGGTGGAGGATGAATGCCTCATCCCCTGACCCAAGGAGATGCCCCGATGGTTAAGCTAGCTTCAACCGCAATCGTATTGGCGCTGCTGACGACTGCGGCGAGCGCCCAGCAGCAACGCCCCGCCCAAGAGGCTCAGCAGCACCAGGCGGGACCGCCTGCTCAGACCATGAGCACTGTCCCTCAGAATGCGATCACCGTGACCGAGTGGTACAAGCAAAATGTCTATGATCCTTCGAACAACAAGATCGGCGAGATCATGGATGTGCTGCTCGACAAGGACGGAAAGGCTGCCGCGCTCATCATCGGCGTTGGCGGATTTTTGGGCGCCGGCGAGAAGGATGTGGCGGTGCCGTTCAATGCGGTGCAAATGCAAAAGCGAGATAACAACAAGATGTATCTCGTGATGAACACCACAAAGGATGCCCTCAAGAGCGCGAAGGGCTTCAAGTACGACCGCACCAACATGGCGTGGATACCCGAAGAGCAGTCGACCACGACCGGCACTCAGCAGAACGCGCCGGCATCGAGACCTGCCAACAGGTAATTTCAGCGTGCCATCATCCCTCCCCTGCTTTGCGGGGGAGGGACATCCAGTATAGCTCTGCGGCAGCAAGCGAGGTCGAAATTGCCGCCGAGGACACTGTCGTACTTGCCGGTGCGCCAGCTCCCATCCGCGTTGCGCACGAGAGGCGACGGCTCGCGGCGATAGCGCCGCACAACGGTGCTCACCGTTTCCGATGTTTTGAATGCCGTGGCCAAGGCGGCGTGCATTTTGGGCTTCGGCAGATCTTCCGCTGGGGGGCGTGCCAGGAGCACGCGCGCCGTAGCGCGCCGCGCGCCTGCCTTTGCTGCTGTGATTTCCTGAATGTGCAAGCCGCATTCGGCAGCGAGCATTCGATGTGCTCCGAAACCAGTTATCAGAAGGGGTGGGAAATCGGTGCTTCCGGCAGTGGAGATTTCCTCGACCTGCATGTGACGCGCATCGGACCAGCTCCGATACATTTGCCAGAGCGCGCGGCACCAGGCGTGCACCTCCTGCGGGCTGGCCGAGGACATTTCAGGCGAGGGCCGCACCTCGATCGCGGCGTCCAAACGTCATGTATCCCCTGACGCAGAAGCCAAAGCTGCAGGGAGAGGCGGCAAACGAGCTCGCGCGAATAATGCCCGGCGCGGCCACGATCGAGGCGCCGCCGGAGAGCGCGCGCGGTTTCCGCGGCCGCCGCAACGCGGTCCATCAGCGCCAGGCGCGCAAGCACCCGGTATCGGTCCGCTTTACTCCAGAAGCCCTCGAGCGACATCTCGGCCGACAGACTGCGTTTGAGCTCGTCCCACTCTGCCGAGGTCAGAGCTTTGTCGACATTCTGTAACTCAACCGCAAGCAGTTCGATTTCGGCGACCGTGGCACGCGCGCCAAGGACCATGGAGGCGAGCGTGGGAGAGCTCGCGCCCGGTTCATCCGGCTCCGCCGGCACCGGCGTTGCGGGTGGGGCGTCGGGATCGACGAAATCGGCATGGATCCCATGTCCATCGCTGCGGAAAAACACAAACTGCTCGCCTTCCGGAAACCGGTGCTCGACGATCGTGGCAGCGAGCGGCGCGACGACGAACTGATCGATCGCACGTTTCAGCGGCCGCGCGCCCATTTCCGGCGAAAAGCCTTTGTCGAGCAGAAATTCGAGGGCGGAAGCCTCCCATTCCACCGCCCAGGCGCGATCTTTCAGGCCGCGACGCTCCAACACCTGCTTGAGCTCCTTGTGCAGGATCACGCGCATCAGCTCCCTGCTCAAGGGTTGAAACACGATGACTTTGTCCAGGCGGTTCTGAAACTC
>DATCJI010000070.1:0-8904 GCA_036562835.1 Xanthobacteraceae bacterium
GCACGACGGTAGTCAATTCCACGCTCTTTTTGAACTTTGCTCCCATATTTGTTTCTCTCGGAGCATGGGCGATCTTTGGCGAGCTGCCGACGCGCTGCGCCGTGCTCGGCTATCTGACGGCGCTCGCCGGCGTCGCCCTCCTGCTCGGCGGCGCTGCAACGTTGGAGCGCGGGAAGCTGTTTGGAGACTTGCTCGGTCTCGCCGCGGGCGCTGCCTATGGCAGCTATCTGCTCGTGGTTAGCCGCTTTCGATACAAGACTCCGACGAGCATGGTCATGGGGGTAACCACGCTGTCCTGCGCCTGCTTTCTTCTTCCGGCAACGCTGGCGATGGGCGAGAGCTTGCTGCCGAGAACAGTGCCCGGCTGGACCACCCTGTTCGCGCTTGCACTTCTTACCCATGCGGGCGGGCAGGGGCTTCTGGTATTTGCGATGAAATATTTTCCTGCGTTCACCTCCGCCGTGACATTACTGCTGCAGCCGGCTGTTGCGGCTTGCGGCGCGTGGATTCTGTTCAGCGAGTGGCTGGGGCCCTGGCAGCTCCTGGGGGGCGGCATTGTGCTGTTTGGAATTCTGCTCTGCCACAGCGCGAGCGCGCGGACTCGCATCGTCAATTGAAGTGAATTATCGGCGCCCGAACAGTTTTTCGATGTCGGCGAGTTTCAGCTCCACGTAGGTGGGGCGGCCATGATTGCATTGGCCGCAGTTCGGCGTCGTCTCGATTTCGCGCAACAGCGCCGACATCTCCTCGGGCTTGAGCCGCCGCCCGGCACGCACGGAGCCGTGGCATGCCATGGTGGCCGCCACATGCATGAGGCGCCGCTCGAGTGGAAGCGCCTCCTCCCATTCTTCCATATGCTGCGCCAGGTCGCGCACGAACGCCTTCACATCGACCTCGCCCAGGAGCGAGGGCATTTCGCGCACGATCACGGCACCGGGACCGAACGGCTCGATGAGCATGCCGTATTGCAGGAGCTCGGTCGTGCGCGCGAGCAGTTGCTCGACCTGTGCTTCCTCCATCTCGACCACCTCGGGAATGAGCAGAATCTGCCGCTCGATCCCGGTCTTCTCGATGGCAGCTTTAAGCTTCTCGTACACAATGCGCTCATGCGCGGCGTGCTGATCGACAATGACAAGGCCATCGCGCGTCTGCGCCACGATATAGCAATCGTGCAGCTGCGCGCGGGCGGCGCCGAGCGGATAATCGAGGTTCTCGCGCGCACACTGTGCAGGCGGCGTTGCCGCTGCAGGCGTTCCGGCTTCGAAAGCCGTCTGTTCCCGCTCGGCCAAACAAACGGCCAATGCTGCGGACCCCGCCGGTGAGTTCGCTGAGGGCCGCCACGCGGATTGTCGCCAGTCATAGCCGACGCGCGCCGGCATGATCGGGCTGCGGAACGCCGCAAGGGTGCTAGCCGGCGTTGCGGCACGTCCGCTTTCCCGCGTTAGCGCCTGTTTCAGAGCGCGCAGCATGAGGCTCCGCACCAGACCTGGTTCGCGGAAGCGCACCTCCGCTTTTGCGGGATGCACGTTTACATCGATCTCGCGGGGCTCAATTGTGATGAAAAGCGCGACCATGGGATGCCGGTCGCGCGCAAGATAATCCGCATAGGCCGCGCGGACGACGCCGAGCAGAAGCTTGTCGCGCACCGAGCGCTGATTAACGAAAAGATACTGCCCAAGCGAGTTCGCGCGGCTGTGCGTGGGCAAGGCGGCGAAGCCCTCGACCTTTATGCCATCTGCTGCGTCCCGCACCTCGACCGCATTGGTGCGAAAGTCGCTGCCCAGGATATCGCCAAGCCGCATCAGCCGGCCCGCCGCGTCGGGCGCGCGTGCCGGCCAGCTCGCCGGGCTGCGCTCTTCGCCCGCGAGCGTGAAGGCGAGATCGGGACGGCTCATCGCGAGCCGGCGAACCACTTCCCTGATCGCCTCGGCCTCGCTGCGCTCGCTTTTCATAAACTTCAATCGTGCCGGCGTTGCGTAGAAAAGGTCCTGCACTTCGACGCGAGTGCCCGTATCGAGCGCGGCGGGTTTCAGCTCGCTTTTTCTGCCTGCATCGACCGTGATGCTCCACGCATGCCGCTCGCCTGCATGTCTGGTTGCGATCGCCAGGCGCGCCACGGCGCCGATCGACGGCAATGCCTCGCCGCGGAAGCCGAGCGTTCTGATATCCAGCAGATCGTCTTCCGGCAGCTTCGAGGTGGCATGACGCTCGACCGCAAGGGCAAGATCAGGCGGCCGCATGCCAACGCCATCATCGGTGATGCGGATCATCCTGCGACCGCCGCCGTCCGTCAGGACGTCGATGCGCCGCGCCTCTGCATCGATGGCATTCTCGATCAGCTCCTTGACCGCGCTTGCCGGCCGCTCGATGACTTCGCCGGCGGCGATCCGATTAACGGTGGCAGGCGAGAGCTGGCGAACCGGCATCAATGCTTCCCTGGCCCGCGCATTCTACACTGCGGCAACACGATTCGCCCGCGGCTATTCGAGCTCGGGCCGGGCCTGACGCAAATCCTTGACCGACGCTCGCTTGCGTTTGGATTGCAGCCTGCGCTCGCGCGAACTGGCGGTGGGTTTGGTTGCCCGGCGCCTGGCGGGTACGACGGCCGCCCGCCGGATCAGCTCGACGAGGCGGTCGACCGCATCTTTGCGATTGCGCTCCAGGGTCCGATGGCGCTGGGCGGCAATCACGATGACGCCTTGGCGGGTGAGCCGCCTGCCAGCAATACGCGCAAGCCGCTCGCGCACATCAGCGGAGAGGTTGGGCGAGTGGCGCATATCAAAACGCAGCTGCACCGCGGTTGCGACCTTGTTTACATTCTGGCCGCCCGGTCCTGAAGCGCGCACGAAACGCTCCTCAAGCTCGGTCTCCTCAATGCTGATGTCATCTGTGATGCGGATCATTGGGGTACCCGCGCTCGGCGGATTGTCATTGCCGCGGAGGCCTACGATCCAGTAATCCAAATCAGAAGATTATTGAACGGACGCCGGTTTACTGGATGCCCCGCCTGCGTGTGGCAAGGCAGTGAAGAGAGCACTGTAAGTTTAGCGGTACGAACCTCAACGCGAAACAAGCCGGCAGGCTTAATTCGAAGTGACGCCGTCGGGGCGGCCAGCGACCGTCACGAGCAGCCCGCTTTCCAGGAGGCGCTTTGCGACGCGCTTTGCATCGGCAAGCGTCACCGCGTCAATAAGGCCGGACCGCCGCTCGATGTAATCGATGCCCAACTGGTCCGTCTGCATCTGCAGCAGCTGGCTTGCGATATGGCTCGAGCTGTCGAGCGCAAGTGCGAACGAGCCTTTCAGGTAGGTCTTGGCCTTGTGCAATTCCTCGGCCGAAGGACCCTCTTCGGCGAGGCGCTGGATCTCCTGTCCGATGATTTCGATACTTTTTCCGGTAGCGTCTGCGCGGGTGGCCGTGGTGCCGTACAACAGCGCGCTATGCCTGAGCCAGATCAGAGCATCGGAAACCCCATAGGCAAGACCGCGCTTTTCGCGCACCTCGCGGTAGAGGCGCGATGAAAAGGAGCCGCCGCCGAGTATGTGATTGAGGATATAGGCGGCGAAGAAGTCAGGATCGCTGCGTGCAATGCCGGGTCCGCCAAAGGAAACGTTGGCCTGGGGAACGTCAAGCGGGATTACGATACGGCGGCCAAGTCCCTGCACGGTAATGTCGGGCGTTTGTTGCAGCTGCGCGTGCGCCGGCAAGGCGCCGAATGTGCGGTCAAGGAGCGCGCCGGCGGTTGCGGCATCGATGTCGCCGACAACCGCGATCTTGAGATGCTCGCGCGCGAGCACGTGCCCGACGTAGGATTTCAGATCGGGGACGGTGATGCGAGGTACGGATTCGAGCGTGCCATTGACGGGTTGTCCATAGGGATGGTTTGGAAACGCGGCCGCCCACCACGCGCGGCTTGCCAGCTGGCCGGGACTGACGCTTTCGCGGCGCAGCTGCGAGACCACTTGCGCGCGCATGCGCTCGACTGCTTCCGTGTCGAACCGGGGCGAAGTAAGGGACAAGCGCAGCGTCTCGAATGCCTCATCGCGGTGCTCGGTGAGCGTGCGCAAGGTACCGCGCAGATAGTCGTGGCCGGCCTGGAACTGGAGCTCGATGCCGCGGCGCTCCAGCCGATCGTGGAACGCGACCGCGTCCAGGTTTCCTGCGCCCTCATCGAGCAGGCTTGCGGCGAGATTGGCAACGCCGGGCTTCTCGGCCGGATCCTGGTCTGCGCCGCCCAAGGCGGAGAATTCGAGCGCGACGATGGGAACCGCGGAATGGTGCACCAGCCATGCCTCGATACCGCCGGGGCTGATCACCCGCTCGATGGTTATCGCGCGCGCGGGCGCCGCAAAAACGCAGAGTCCGAGCAGCAACGCCGCGCACACGTACGCGGCGGGCTTGCATGTGCCGCCGCTCACGAGCGCTTCTCCTCCTGATGCGTGTCGCGCACCAGATAGCCGGTCACAGAGCGCCGCGCGTCGAACCAGCGGCGAGCCGCCTGGCGCACCGCCTCCGCATCGACGGCGCGGATGCGATCTGGCCAAGTCCGCACCTGCTCCACAGTTGAGCCGGTGGCGAGCGCGCCCCCATACCACTGCGCCATGCTGCGCTGGTTGTCCTGCGCATAGATCGCGTCAGCGATCATGCGTGCCTTTGCGCGTTCGAGCTCCTCCGGCGTGACCCCTTTATCGGCGATTTCCGCAATAACTGCATCCATCGCCTGCTCAAGCTGCTGCAGAGAGGTCGACGGTTTTGCCGTTGCAGAGAAGCTGAACCGCGTGGGATCGACCGCCATGCCGTCATAGCTCGCCCCTGCATTGACGGCGATGCCTTTATCAATCACGAGGCTCTGATAGAGGCGGCTGTTGGAGCCGCGGCCTATAACCTGCGCCAGCACGTCCAGCGCCGCGCTTTCGCCCGGACCGGCCGTCCTGTTCGAGGGTACCAGATAATATCTGTGCACGCTTGGTTGCGTGACGCGGGTATCGGCCAACGTCACCGTCCGCGCGGCCTCCTGCAGCGGCTCCTGCGGACGCATGCGCCGATTCGTCTCGGCAACGCGCGGCACCATACCGTACGTGGTGTTCGCCAACGCGCGCACCTCCTCGCTCGTCACGTCGCCGGCAATAATGAGAATCGCGTTATTTGGCGTGTAGAAGCGTCGATAAAAGGCGAGTGCGTCGTCGCGGGTCAGCTGCTCGATCTCTTGCCGCCAGCCGATCACCGGTCTCCCGTATGGATGGTTGAGGTAGAGCGCGGCTTCCATCTGCTCGCCGAGGCGCGCGTTGGGATTGTTAGCTACGCGCATGTTTTGCTCCTCGAGTACCACATTGAGCTCCGGCCGCACTTCTTCTTCCGTGAGCAGCAGGCTCGTCATCCGATCGGCTTCGAGCTCCATCATGCTCTTGAGCTGCTCGCGCGGCACCCGCTGGTAATACCCGGTGTAGTCCGCCGAGGTGAACGCATTCTCCTGCCCGCCAATAGTTGCGACGACCTGTGAGAACCGGCCTGCTGGGTTCTTCGCGGTGCCCTTGAACATCAGGTGCTCGAGGAAATGGGCGAGCCCCGACTTGCCGGGCGTCTCGTCGGCGGAGCCGACCCTGTACCAGACCATGTGCGTGACCACGGGCGCGCGATGATCCGGAATGACGATCACTTGCAGCCCGTTTTCGAGCACGAAGTGAGAAATGTCGGGAGCGTCTGCGGCTTGCGCGCCGGATAACCCGACCGCCATGATCATGACGAATGCAAATAGGGTCTTCAGCACGAAACGGATCCGATACGATTGCCAGGACGACAGTGGCCTATGACACGTCATACCTCCCCCTGAAAAGGGGAAGCATGCCGTTCAAATTCGCTTGATACTTAGCGCGTCGGTTCGAGACGCTGATCGAGAGTTGAGGGTTTTTGCGCCTCACGTCGCGTCGGATCGACTCCGTAAGGCTGGCCTGCCGAGGGGGTTTGATAACCGGCGGGCGGAGCGGTCATAGTCGTGCGGGGAGGCTCACCCGTGAAGGGCGTGGCTTCCGGTCGCGCCGGTCCCACATATCCCCACATCTTTTCGAAGAATTTTTGCGTGCTGGCTCCGAGCTGGTCGGGACTCATGGGACGCGCGCTTTCTTCGGCGCTCTGGGCGGCCTTGCCAGGGCTGGTCACCGCTCCTCCCTTGACGTTCAATTCGTCCGGCCGCAGTGGGCGTCCTTCCTCAGTCGGGTGGTCTCCATTGAGTTTGGCCTTTTCGGCTGCCGCCGCCTGCTTGCGACGATCCGGGTCTTTAGGCCACGCCGGATTGCGGGCCGTCACGCTTTCGGTTTGCGGCGCCGGCAGATCGCGACTGGGCGGTACGACCAGAGGTGCGCGTTCGCGGTACTCGATGCCGGTGCCGTCCCGTTGCAGACCCAGCACGCTCATGAACCCGCGAAGGAATTTCGTGTCGGCGGGAACGTCCTCGTCCTCGTCCTCGGCCGCGCGGGCGTTTCCCAGGCTTGCGCAAGCGAGCGCGATCACAACCACCGCCAGCGCGGAGGCCTTGCGCCACCGCCTAACCCCATGGTGCAGCATGGCTATCCCCTTCATGCGGCGGAGAAATTGCCGCACTCCCGGCTGCCATTTTGGCGAGGATCAGGGCGCTTTTGCGGCGTCCGCGCCGAACAGGGTGTCGTAGAGAAGGCCAACAACGCCCGCCACGATCGCCACGTCGGCAAGATTAAAAATATACCACTGGAAGTCGAAGCTTTCGGTCGTGATGTGGAACAACACGAAGTCGGCGACCGCGCCATAAGCCGCGCGGTCGATCGCATTTCCGATCGCGCCCCCGATGATCAGCCCGAGAGACAGGGCGGTGAGGCGGCTGGAAGCGCGCGCGAGCCAGATCCAAAGAAGTAATGCGGCAATTACCTTAAGTGCGAGCAGTGCCCATTGGCCGAGAGGCCCTTCCTGCCGAAAGAGCCCATAGCTGATGCCGGTATTCCAGGCGAGCACGAGATCCAGAAAGGGCGCGATCCGGATGGCGCCGCGCGCACCGAGATCGACGACAAACAGCAGCCAGAGCTTGCTGGCCTGATCCACCACTGCGGAGACAAGCGCGACCGCAAGCCCGAACCGGCTCAGCGGCCCCCACCACAAGGATGCTGTGCGTTGCGCCCGATTGCTTGTCTTCGCCTCCGTCGTCATGCGTTTGTTCGATCCTGCGTCATTATATTGAAGTGCTCGGCCGTATCATTCCGCCGCGTTGCGCATCAATTTCCATTCGCGCAGCGCCTGCGCATCCCGCGGCGACACGTCGGGGTAGAGCGGGTCGCTTCCCACGCTCGGCAGGATTTTCCAGGATCGGGCGCACTTTGTTCCTTGCGCAAGGCGCACCTCGACTGCGACGCCCGGCACTTCCTCGAGGCGGAATGCCTCGGGCGGGCCGTGGCCCTCGACCAGGGTTGCAGCCGAAGTGATGCATAGTTCGGCAAGATCGATATCGACGAGCGCGGAAAACAGGTCGGCGTCGGAGACATAGATGAGGGGGGCGGCTTCGAGCGAGGAGCCGATGCGCTTCTGCGCGCGCTCGATCTCGAGTGCGCCGGTGACGACGCGGCGCACCAGCCGGATTTTGCGCCATTTCTCCGCGAGCGCATCGTCGCGCCAGGCCGAGGGCACCTCGGGGAAAAGGGCGAGATGAACTGATGCTTCAGGAGCTGCGCCTCCTTGGAGCGTTAAGCTTTTGCGTGCTTCCTCGCGGGTCGAAGGATACCGCGAGAGCCATGCTTCCTCCGTCGTAAACGGAAGCATGGGTGCGAGCCAGATCACTGTGCATCGAAACAGATCTTCCAGCACGCTCAGCGAGGCCCTGCGTGTAACCGACGAGACTGGATCGCAGTAGAGCACGTCCTTGCGGATATCGAAGTAGAATGCCGAAAGATCGCTGGTCATGAATGCATTGAGCGATGCAAAAATCCGTTTGTAGTCGAAATCCGCATAGCTGCGCCGCACCAGCGTATCGAGCTCGCGGAGCCGATGCAGCATGAGGCGCTCGAGCTCGGGCATCTGGTCGAGGGGCACGCGTTCCTCAGAGTGGAAATGTGCGAGCGAGCCGAGCATCCAGCGGATTGTGTTGCGCAACTTGCGATAGGTCTCGACGGCCGTTTTCAGGATCTCGGGACCGATACGCAGGTCATCGACATAGTCCGATGCGCATACCCAGAGCCGCAGAATGTCGGCGCCCGATTGGTTGATCACGTCCTGCGGTGCGGTCACGTTGCCCAGCGACTTCGACATTTTACGCCCGTCCTGGTCAAGCACGAAACCGTGCGTGAGCACCGCATCGAAGGGCGCGCGTCCGCGCGTGCCGCAGGATTCGAGCAGCGAGGACTGGAACCAGCCGCGGTGCTGGTCGGAGCCTTCAAGGTACATCACCGTGTCCTTGCCGCCGTCACGCACGCGGTGAAGCTTTAAATCCGCGCGCTGTTCGAGCGTGAAGGCGTGGGTCGAGCCCGAATCGAACCAGACATCGAGGATGTCATCGATCTTCTGCCACTCGGCGGGATCGTGATCCGGCTTGAGAAAGCGTGCGGCTGCATCCGCCGCATACCACGCATCGGCGCCCTCACGCTCGAAGGCGGCGAGGATACGCGCGTTGACCCGGGCATCATCGAGCACTTCGACACCGCCGTCGCCTTTCTCGCGCACGAATACCGCAATGGGCACGCCCCAGGCGCGCTGGCGCGAGATCACCCAGTCGGGCCGGCTTTCGATCATGCCGGTGATGCGGTTTTCGCCTTGTGGCGGGACCCAACGCGTGACGCGGATGGCGGCGTGCGCGCGCTGGCGCAGCGTCGTGCTCGGTGCTGTTGCTGCGTCCACGATGGGCTTATCCATCGCAATGAACCATTGCGGCGTGTTCCGGAAAATCACCGG
>DATCJI010000108.1:0-4196 GCA_036562835.1 Xanthobacteraceae bacterium
CGCCATGGCATGGGCGCGTCCTCTCTGTCGCGCGCGCAAGAGGGCCGAAGCGGCAACGCCGCCCACGCGCGCGGAAGACCAGAGAAACACTTGCGACGTGCCGTGGCCTCCGATCACCTGGGCGTCGACGGAGCCCGGGTCCACGCCAAAATGGTTGCCCAGGTGCACGCGAAAGCGCTGGGTGTCGAGATACGTGCCGGCACTCAGGACAGCGGAATGTTTGGCGACCTCGCGCGCCACGTCGGCAAGCGGGTCCGGCGGATCAGTCACGACGACAAGAACCGCATCAGGAGCCGCTTTGACGATCTCGGGAATGATCTGCCGGTAGATGTTTGCATTCTTCTCCAACAGGCGCAGCCGGCCCTGCGGATCATTGCGGTCCGTGGCGCCGCCGGTCTTTTCGTTGACGCCCGAGGTGATGAGCACGACGCCGGCGCCTCCGAGGTCGGCGTAGTCGCCGTCTGCAATCTCGACTTTGCGCCCGACCGGTATGCCATATCGAATATCGGTTGCGACCGCCTGCGCGGTTTTGCGCGTGCGATTGACGAGTACGATTCGCCCTGCGCTGCCGCGAATGACAGCCGCCATCGCGCACGCGCATCCCACATTGCCCGCTCCGACGATGCCGAGTTTCATTCGCGCATCCAATTCACGATGGCGGAAGCCAGCGTGCCTGCAGGCGCGCGAACTCTCCGTTGGCGCGCAACATTGTCAACGCCTCGTTAACGGCCCTGCACAGCGCATCGTTCTGCTTGGCGAAGGCAATGCCGAGCTTCTCGTGCGTCGGCACCTGCATCGCGACCCGCAATTTGGGCCGGTCCTTCACCAACCATGAGATCACCGGAAACAGCTTGATGACGAGGCCAATCCTTCCCGCCTCGAGATCATCAAGGGCAGAGGCGATGCCGTGATACGGATAGTACCTGATATCTGCGATTGCACCTTCCGCGCGCAAGCGCCGCGCGACGATATCGGAAGTATTGCCCGACTGAATCCCGGCAGTCAGCCCGCGCAAGTCTCCGGTTGAGGACACGTTCGCTGTCAATTGCGCATTGACCGCAATCCCCTGGTTAAACTCCAGATATGGCTCGGAGAATTTCACGATCGCGGCGCGCTCGGGTGTAATGGTCGTGCCCGAGATCACCGCGTCACAGGTTTGTTTCGCGAGCCCCTCGAATATCCCATTGAAGTCATCGCCTGAATACGGCACCGGCTGCAGGCGAAGTCCGAGCTGGCCGCAGACGGCGCGCATGAGCTCGATGTCAAAGCCCGTCGCCGATCCATTCTCCATCAGGTCGAACGGCGGATCCGGATACGCCGAGGCAACGACCAGCGCGCCGGGTTGCAACGTGAGTCCCACATCCGCCACTCATCTCACCCGCGTAAACGCCAGTGACACAGCACAGCTAACGCTCGGCCACGTACGGTTGTATCATCTTCGTCGGATCAACAATGCGGTCGAACTCGGCCTCGCTGATAAACCCAAGCTTGAGCGCGGCTTGCTTGAGCGTGAGGTCGTGCTCCATGGCGTAGTGCGCAATCCGCGACGCTTTGTCGTAACCGATGACCGGCACGAGCGCGGTCACCAGCATGAGGGAACGTTCCACATACTCCCTGATGCGCCTGAGGTTCGGCTGCGTGCCCTCGATCAGATGTTTGCGGAAATTGGTGCACCCGTCTGTCAAGAGCGTGATCGACTGCATGACGTTGTGGATCATCAACGGCTTGTAGACGTTCATCTCCAGATAACCACCGGCCCCGCCGAACCCGACCGCGACATCGTTTCCCATCACCTGCACGGCAACCATGGTCAGCGCTTCCGCCTGCGTGGGATTGACCTTGCCGGGCATGATGGAGGAGCCCGGCTCGTTTTCCGGAAGCTTCAGCTCGTCGAACCCCGCGCGCGGCCCGCAGGACAGAAGCCTGATGTCGTTTGCGATCTTGTAGAGCGATACCGCAAGCGTTCGCAGCGTGCCGGAAAGTTGCACCAGGGCGTCGTGCGCGCCTTGCACCGTGAATTTATTGGGCGCGCTCACGAACGGCAGACCGGTCAACCTGGCGATCTCTGCCGCAACCGCTTCGGCAAAACCGGGCGCGGCGTTAATGCCCGTTCCGACCGCGGTGCCTCCCAACGCCAGATGGTAGACGCCTTTCAGCGCATCCTCGATGCGATCGAGATCGTCACGGAGCATGCCCGCATAGCCTGACCACTCCTGACCGAGCGTGAGCGGGGTTGCATCCTGCATATGCGTGCGCCCGATCTTCACGATGTGGTCCCATTCCGCGGCCTTTTTGGCAATTGCATCCTGGAGCGCTTTCACCGACGGAATGAGCCGCTCGTGCGTGCCGATTGCTGCCGCGATGTACATGGCCGAAGGAAAGTTGTCGTTCGACGACTGCGACATGTTCACATGATCGTTGGGGTGCACCGGCGTCTTGCTGCCGAGCGGCTTGCCGACAAGCTGCGAGGAGCGGTTAGCGATCACCTCGTTCACGTTCATGTTGAATTGGGTGCCGCTGCCCGTCATCCACACGTGCAGCGGGAACATGTCGTGATGTTGCCCCGCGAGTATCTCGTCGCACGTTTGCACGATCAGGTCATGGCTCGCCCGGTCGAGACGTTTGCTGGAATAATTGGCAGTAGCCGCAGCCTTTTTCATAATCGCATAGGCTGTGATCATTTCCCGCGGCATGAGATCGATGCCGATGCTGAAATGCTCGAGCGATCGCTCGGTCTGGGCACCCCAGAGCTTGTCGGCGGGCACGCGCACCTCACCGAGGCTGTCGGTCTCGACGCGGAAATTGCTCCGTTCTGTTTCGGGATGTCGTTTCATGAAAGACCTCCCTGCGCAGTCTGCGTTATGCGTTGGGGCGGAACGGGACGGGAGTTCCGGGAGCCAACACTATATACACGCGGCGCCAGGGTTGATCATCCACGAGTCTCCAGCTGTGGCCTGCGCCGACAGTATCCTCGGCGAGCAGGATATCCCCCGGCCGCAGCGTGAAATGTTGTCCACTCCGGGTCTCGAAATCCAGAGTGCCGCTGAGCGTGACGACGAGCTGGCGCACGGGCGCGGTATGCCAGGCGAGCTTTCCTCCGGATGCGGTTTCCTCGAGGGAGACGCTCGTTGCCGGCAGTTTCCCAGTGGCGAGATCCCCGTGCGGCCCTCCGTGAAATTCAATTACGCCCTCTTCAAAATGAGAATTGTCGTCATCTCCGGTCCAAAGGCGCACGCACCTGATCATGTCTGCTCCCCCTCCTTTAGAGACTTACGCGTTTGGGGTGGGATTAAACAATAACTTATGGACGGTTCACCCCGCGATCCGCGCGGAGCACCCAATCCCGATCTGGTAACCTGGCGGACGAGTGACTAGCAAAATCAATAGCAACGAGAGTCACCTGGCGCTGATCTCACGTCGCAATGCGGTCACCAGCTCGAGGCACTCCAAATCTAAGATAAGCTACGAGTCCGTCGCGTCCCGGAGTTCCGCAATTGATTGCCGCCGGTAGCGCCGCCGGATTGATGTCCTCATCGCGGCAGCGCACGGAACCACGCTCTTGCTCGGCGCGTTGACTAACTGACACATTAGAGAGGAGGAACGAATGGATCGTGAACATATGCAAGGCGCAGCTGATAAACCGAAGGGCGCCAGCAAGGGTACGGCAGGCAAGGTCGGGAACGACAAGAAGTTGCAAGGCAAAGCAAAAGCGGACAAGTCCAAACGCTTACCCGAAAACAGTAACCTCAAGATAGCGGAAGAAGAGAAGAAAAGGTGGGAAACGGCCACCGGTGGAACCTGACGGTTTTGCCGCGGAACAAACACTACGCACTCTGGGTTCGAAGCCCGCCTCGAAAGAGGCGGCTTTCTTTTTGCGTGTCGCCAAAGAGGAGATTCATGGCAGCGATACGAAGCTGTTACGGACTCTTTCCCGCATAGCCACAAGAGAGCGTGGAATTGGCACTGTTGCCGGCGGACGGCACGGGAAAATCAATTGCGGGTGCCGTGTACGATTGGCGCGAGCTCGCGGATGCGGGTGGGCTGACCCGGATTAGCTCGACCTAAATCATTCGGATGAGCACGCCTGTCGCTCAGAACGACGGTAACGGCGGCTTGTATCCGACGCGCCAGCGCTATTTAGGAGCGCCTGCAGAAATGCCACGTCAACGATTCCATTTGGCGGCTTCGGTCCGCTC
>DATCJI010000204.1:0-1980 GCA_036562835.1 Xanthobacteraceae bacterium
CTGCTGTTCTTCGACATCGGCGGCTCGATGGACTGGCACATCAAGGCGACCGAGGAATTATTTTCGGCAGCGCGCAGCGAGTTCAAGCACCTCCAGTATTTCTACTTCCACAATTGCCTGTACGAGCGGGTGTGGAAGGAAAACCGGCGGCGCTTCCAGGAGACCACGCCGACCTGGGACGTGATGCACACTTATCCGCATGACTATAAGGTGATCTTTGTCGGTGACGCATCGATGTCGCCCTACGAGATCGTTGCGCCGGGCGGTTCAGTGGAGCACTTCAATGACGAGCCTGGTGCGCTTTGGCTGGAACGAGTGATGCGCACGTATCCCGCTTGTGTCTGGCTCAATCCGGTGCCCGAGAAGGAGTGGGACTTCACGCAGTCGGTCAGCATGGTCCGCCAGCTCATGGGCGGGCGAATGTTTCCGCTGACGCTGGAGGGTCTCGATCGCGCGATGCGCGAACTGGTGCGCTAGCGCAGTTTATTTCCCGTTGCGGCCGATAGGCGTTTTTCCGACCACCCCGAATTCCTCGGATTTGGAACCGAAGGCGGCGGCCTCGAACCCCTCTGCGGAAAGCCCACGTTTGAGAAGTTCACGGATCGCAGCAGCGCGGCTGGGCATGCGCTTGCGGAAGCGAAAATCATCCAAAACCGTCAGTTCACTAGCCGACAACATGATTTGGAGCCTTTCGCCCCTATTGACATCATTGGCCATAACTTCCCCCATTGCACTAACATAGCCTATATCTACATATGAGTAACTTACTCATTCGGATTTGGTTCCGCAAGGGGGGTAGGGACCGCTAAAAACGGGCTTTTCGCCAAGCTTGGTTGCAAAGAATCAGAATTGACGCCCGCTATGGGGGGCCTAGCTTTGCGACCATGAAACATGTCGCACCTAAAGAACCGCAAAGTCTGGCACCTGTTCTCTGCGGGCATTGCGGCAACCTCATGCGATTGGTTGGCAGCGAGCCGCACCCGGTCGAGGCCAAAACCGACCTCCTCACTTATGCCTGCACGGCCTGCGAAGAGTTTTTCGTGCTGCCGATCCACCCCGCTTCTGCGCACGGCTGATTGCCACGCCTGAGTCAGTAAAAAAACGCCGGGCTAGCTGCCCGGCGTTTCATTGTTCGTTCGGAGAGCGGATCATGCCGCGTTGGCTGGACGTAACCGTGCATGGTCTTCCGGCGCCATCTGCTGTTCGCGCTGGAGGGCCATCGCTTCACGCATCAGGCGTGCAAAGTCCTTGCGCGCTGTTTCAAGGGCGCCCTCAACAACAGAGCATTGCATCTGCTCGCGCCGGAGTGAGGTGCCGAGCTCTTCGATCCTTTGGTCGGCTGCCTGCTTTTCCGCCGCGCGGGCCGCTTCCAGCGCTGCGATCTGCTCGTTGAGCGCAGCGATCGCATCCTCGGCTCGGGTCAGGGCCGCTTCCTTTGCGGTAAAGGCGCGCGCCAGCGCCGTGCTGCGTTCGACAAGTGTTGAACGCGCCTGATCGACCTCCTTGAACTCGGATTCGCGCTGGATACGCTCGGACTCGAGGTCAGCCACACGCGCCTGCAAGGCATCGCGCTCGAGCGCAAGCTCACCCGCGCGCCGGTCGTAAGTGCGGATCTCATCGGCTCGGGACAGGAGATGCTCGCGGGCCTCGCCAAGCAGTTTCTCGCTTGCGGAGGCACGGGCCTGCAACGCGTCGAACCGCATGCGCTGGGTCGTGAGTTCGTGCTCGTGTCGCTCATTCGCCTCATCCAGGGCGCTGACAAGCCGCGCCCGTTCCGTGTTCAGCTCGGCAACAGTGCCGTCCACGTGCCGCAACCGCCCTTGCGTGGCCGTAAGACTTGCTTCGGTCTCGGCCAGCTTGCGGGCGAGGCGGGCAGATTCGGCGCTGATCTTGTCGAGCGAAATCTGCTGGGCGCGCTTTTCGTCTTCGAGCATCAGCAGGCGCTGGCGCGTCCCGTTAAGTTCGGATTCGAGCGCCATC
>DATCJI010000207.1:0-19015 GCA_036562835.1 Xanthobacteraceae bacterium
CGTCGGTGGAGCGAAGCGAAGGCGGCCGTGAGGCCCAGGTCAACTCGATCTACATGATGGCGCATTCCGGCGCGCGCGGCTCGCCGGCGCAGATGCGTCAGCTGGCCGGCATGCGCGGCCTGATGGCGAAGCCCTCGGGCGAGATTATCGAGAGCCCGATCATCAGTAACTTCAAGGAAGGGCTCTCCGTGCTCGAATATTTCAACTCGACGCACGGTGCCCGTAAGGGCCTCGCCGACACGGCACTCAAGACTGCCAATTCAGGGTATCTGACCAGGCGGCTTGTCGACGTCGCGCAGGACTGCATCATTACCGCGCACGATTGCGGCACCTCCGCGGGCATCAATGTACGCGCCATTATCGATGCAGGCACGGTAGTTGCTTCGCTCGAGAGCCGTATCCTCGGCCGCACCGCTGCCGAAGACGTGGTTGATCCTTCCTCGCACGACGTCATCGTCAAGGCCGGCACGCTCATCGAGGAGCCGCAGGTCGAGGCGATCAGGACGGCGGGCGTGCAGGAGCTGAAAATCCGCTCCGTGCTGACGTGCGAGACTCCCTCCGGTGTTTGCGGCGTCTGCTACGGACGCGATCTCGCGCGCGGCACTCCGGTCAACATGGGGGAGGCAGTCGGCGTCATTGCCGCGCAGTCTATCGGCGAGCCGGGCACCCAGCTCACCATGCGCACCTTCCATATCGGTGGAGCGGCGCAGATCTCCGAGCAGTCGTTTATCGAGTCCAATTTCGACGGCAAGATCAAGATCAAAAACAAAGGCGTGCTGAAGAATTCGGATGGCCAGACAGTTGCAATGCGCCGCGATATGGTCGTCGCCGTGCTCGATCCGGACGGCACCGAACGCGCCGTGCATCGCATCCAGTATGGCGCGAGACTGCTGGTCGAGGATAATCAGATGATCAAACGCGGCCAGCGCATCTCCGAATGGGATCCATACACCCGGCCCATCCTGACCGAGGTGGAGGGTACCGTCGGTTTCGAGGATCTTGTTGAAGGGCAGTCCATGTCGGAAACCCTCGATGAGTCCACCGGAATTGCCAAGCGCGTTGTCATTGATTGGCGCACGCATCGCGGCGCCGATCTGCGGCCGGCCATCGTGATCAAGGACAAGCACAATAAGCCGCTGCGGCTTCCGCGCGGCGGCGAGGCGCGCTACCAGCTCGCGGTCGATGCGATCATCTCGGTTGATCCAGGCGCACACATCAAAGCAGGCGATGTGATTGCCCGCATTCCCACCGAAAGCGCAAAGACGCGCGACATCACCGGCGGCTTGCCGCGGGTAGCGGAACTGTTTGAGGCGCGGCGGCCAAAAGAGGCGGCGATCATCGCCGAGACCTCCGGCACCATCCGCTTCGGACGCGACTACAAGAACAAGCGCCGCATCGTCATCGAGCCGAGCACCGAGGGCGAGGAGCCGCGCGAATATCTCGTGCCGAAGGGCAAGCACGTGCACCTGCAGGATGGCGACATCGTCGAGAAAGGCGACCCCATCGTCGAAGGCAATCCTGCTCCGCACGACATTCTGGCCATCAAAGGGGTCCAGGAGCTTGCCGCCTACCTGGTCAACGAGATTCAGGACGTGTATCGGCTGCAGGGCGTCGCGATCAACGACAAGCACATCGAAGTCATCGTGCGACAGATGCTGCAGAAGGTCGAGATCGATGAGGCCGGCGAGACCGACCTCATTCAGGGCGAGCAGATCGACAGGATCGAGCTTGATGAGGTGAACGCGCGGGCAAAAGCCGAGGGCAGGAAGGAAGCGACGGGGCATCCTGTGCTTCTGGGAATCACCAAGGCGTCGCTGCAGACACGCTCCTTCATCTCGGCAGCCTCGTTCCAGGAAACCACGCGCGTGCTGACGGAGGCAGCGGTAAACGGCAAGGTGGACACGCTCGAAGGTCTCAAGGAGAACGTGATCGTCGGCCGTCTAATACCCGCAGGCACCGGCGCGATGATGAACTCGGTGCGCGAGGTCGCAGGCAAGCGCGATGCGCTCATCCTGTCCGAGCGCGAGAAGGAGGCCGCTGCCAAAGCCGCGGAGGCCGAGGCCGCAGAACGCGCCCAGCTGCCCGCCGCAGAGTAGCAGTCGCTTCGCCGGTAAACCGGCCAGGCATAACAGGGCCCCCTTGGGCGGCCCTGTTTTTCGTTACGCTTCCTGCGTACTGAAGCCGACCTAAACGATGCACCTTTTTGCAGGCATGCCCGGCCTATTTTTCCGTTAGTGTTGCTCCCGTGCCGCGGATTATATTTATTTTGCACGCGCGCATAGGCTCGTAAAAAGCCATTTTGTATGTTGATTTACAACATTATCCGCCTTCTTGCGCCAGAGCCGGAAAGCGCATGGAACCTCTTCTCGTCAAGATCTTTGCGACAGCGCTTGCGCTGAGCCAGGTCACGACCGTTCCGGACGCGGTGAAGACGCGTTTCGAGCGCACCGTCGATGAGCCGCGCGTGGCCGAGCTTCTTCGTGCCGGCTGCACGCATATGCGCAAAGCCTTCGATATCGAGGACATCAATCTTGACGAGCTCATCTCCACGGCCATGGAGGACCCGCAGGCGATCGCCGGGGAGAGCAAGGCATTCCGCGGCATCAATTTCGGCGATCTGATTACGGCCTACCGGCAGTTCTGCAAGAATGAGCCGGTCCCGGCGCCCGCGGTCGATCTCGGCGACGTGATCGACTTTTACAACAAGGCGCTCACCGACCTTCCCGATCACAACAAGCTCAAGGGCCTGAAGCTTCCCGGCGCAAGCGTCGTGCTCGACCGCAAGGGCGAGCGCTTTGCAGAAGTATTCGAGGAAAACCAGCGCCGCGTGTGGGTCGTGCTCGCCGACATCCCCGAGCAGGTGCAGAAGGCGTTCATCGCCGCCGAGGACAAGCGCTTTTACGAGCATAAGGGCGTCGACGAGCGCGGCCTGATCCGCGCATTCATCGGCAACCTTGCGCAATCCGGCCGGCCCCAGGGCGGCTCTACGATCACGCAACAGATCGTCAAGAACCTCCTGGTCGGCGAGGATCTCACCTATGAGCGCAAGATTCGCGAGATGGTGGTCGCCTCGCGTGTCGAGCATTCGTTGAGCAAGCCCGAGATCCTCGAGCTCTATCTCAATTCAGTGTATCTGGGCCGCAGTTCATGGGGCATCGAGCTTGCGGCGCGGAGCTATTTCGGCAAATCCGCAAAGGACCTTACCTTGATGGAAGGTGCGCTCCTTGCCGGCCTAACCAAGGGGCCAAACTATTTCTCACCTGACCGCCATCCGGGCCGGGCGCAGGAACGGCTTGCTTACGTGCTCAGCCGTCTGCAGGAGGATGGCGTTACCTCCGAGCCGGCTGGCCGTGGATTGCCGACACTGCCGACCATGGTGGCGTTCGAGCGGCCTCGGCGCGAGATCGGCTTCCATTTTGTCGATCAGGTGGCACGCGAGGCGAAGGGGCTCGCCGGCATCGAGGCCATTACCGCCAATTCATACACCGTGCGCTCGACTATCAGCCCACCGCTCCAGCGCGCCGTGGAAGAAGCGCTCCAGGAGGGCTTGTGGCGTTACGAACGCAGCACCAACCGGCTTACCTTCCGGGGAGCTGAGGCCAATCTTTCTCAGGCTCTCAAGCGCATCGAGGGGGGCCGTGCCGCAGGAGACAAACGTCCCGCGTGGCAAGTGGCGCTCGCCCAGGCGCGGTTGCCGCTTTACGACGTGCATTGGACCCCGGCGATCATTCTCGAGAAGCCGGGTGGAAAAAAGAATGAGAGCTGGAAGGTTGGCCTTGCGGATGGTCGTGTCCTTCCGCTCAGCCTTGACGTCGCTCCGCAACGCAAGCTCGCGCTCAACGACGTCGTGTTCGTGCGGGTGACCGACGGCACGAGCAACAACAAGGGCAAGAGCGGTGCGCGCGCCGAGTTGCGCGTGCGCCCGACCGTGCAGGGCAGCATTGTGGTGCTCGAGAACAAGACCGGACGCATCCTCGCGCTGGCCGGCGGCTTTTCGTATCCGCTCAGCCAGCTCAATCGTGCCACCCAGGCGGTGCGGCAGCCGGGCTCCGCCATCAAGCCGCTGACCTATCTTGCCGCACTCGGCCGCGGTTTGCAGCCCAATACGCTGGTGTCCGATGATCCGATCACACTGCCGCCGATCGGCAACGGGCGGGTGCGCGACAGCGATTACTGGACGCCAAAGAATTACGATGGGGGCGCCGGAGGCATCTTGACGCTGCGGCGTGCTCTCGAATATTCGCGCAATCTCGCCACCGTGCATTTGCTCGAGGGTGGCGTCGCGGATAGCCCGCAAACGAGCCTCGACCGCCTGTGCGGGCTCGCCATGGAAGCCCAGATCTATCAGGAATGCGTGCGCTATTATCCCTTCGTGCTCGGGGCGCAGCCGGTGCGTGCGGTCGATCTCGCGGCGTTCTATGCGGCCATTGCCAATGAAGGCGTGCGCCCGACGCCGCACGTTATCGATTCCATCGAGCGCAATGGGCTCGTCATCTACAGGCACGACACGAAGGGGGATGCTCGTATCGGCTCGGTCGACCGCGTAGCGTTTTATCAGCTCAAGACAATGATGCAGGGTGTGCTGTCGCGCGGTACGGCGCGGTCCATTGCGTACATGTCGCCTTACGTGGCGGGCAAGACGGGGACCTCGGACAACGAGAACGATGCCTGGTTTGTGGGTTTCACGAATGACGTCACGGTTGCTGTCTGGCTGGGCTACGACAACGCGGCCGGCAAGCGCCGAACGCTCGGGGGCGGCGCGACGGGCGGGCATGTCGCGGTGCCCATCTTCGAGCCGGTCATACAGGCTGTATGGGCGCAGTTTGCGCCGAAGACCGCGCTCGCGCCCCCTTCGCCCGAAGCCAAGCGCTACCTGTCCTGTCGCGCCGAAGCGGAGATGGGGCAGATGCAGGTACCGGCACGGCAGGCGACTACCGAATGCTTCCGCATCGATGCGAGTGGGCAGATCGTCGACACGCAATATCAGCTGGTTTCGCGTGACGATTTCTACGTTGCCCGCGAGACGGGGGGCTATTACGGGATTTCCCCCAACCCGAACCCATTCGGCTACTCACCGGGCTATGACCCGCGGCAGCGATACTACAACCCCGGCTACGGCCAAAGCTACGGCCAGAGTTACGGTCAAGGATACTATGATCAATACGGGCGTTGGTATCAGCGGGATACGGGGCGTCCACAGGCACCGGTGCAAGCGGCGCCGCGCGATTATTATGGCCGGCGCATCGATCCCAACTACTGGGGGAACCGGTGGCGCTACTACTGAGAAAGGGACGCATGCGTCGCTTCCTGCCGCTTCCGCTGCTTCTTTGCCTCGCTGGATACGTCGCCGCCGCGGCCGCGCAGAATGCCTCGCGCGAATTCGTCATCGAAGAAGCATCGTCGACTGCGGCGCTCGCGCCAGCGCAGCTCAAGCCAAACACAATCGCGTTCCTCGATCATCCGAGCGAGGAACTGATAGATCCGGACGCCGGCCTGATCCGGTTTGAGGATTGGGCCCAGGCGCGCCCGCTCGAAAAGCAGTTTCTCACGCCTTTTCCAAGCTATAACGAACCCACCGTGGAGGTTACGGTCGACGGCGTGCGCAAGCGCGTCAAAGAGAAGCTCCACATGTACGTCGCCCAGGCGCGCTTTGTGCTTTCGCGGCCGCCAAGTTCCATCGACCTCGCCAGCTTTGTCACGCTGCCCTTCATCGAGCGCACGGATCCCGCGATCAAGCACACCTTGATCACGGCGGCTGAGGCGGTTTCTCCCAAGGATCCGCGTGCCGCGCACAATCAGCACCCGCTACGCCGTTGGTGCGATGCAAGGCCCGTCACCATTTGCATTCGCTCCCGCTACCAGTTCGAGGGCAAGCTGCCGCTCGGTATTCAGATCGCCAACAAGCTACGCGAGAGCAAAAAGAAAATCGCCGATCACCTGGAGTTCGAGAGCGAGCTCACATTGCGCCCTCCGTCCGAGATCGCGGAGATGGGACTGACCGGCCTGACCCAGCTCGACACACCCTCGATCGGCGCGCTCGAGCAGAACATCTATTACGTTAATCAGGTGATGCAGTTCGGTAAGCTTCTTGCGGTGTTTCAGCAGCACCCCACGGACGCGAACAAGACGGTGGTCACCGTTTTCATGTCGCTCGCGGTCGAGACCAGCATCTTCTTGAAGAAGAAGGAATTCAGTCACGTGCCGGTGCTGCGGAACCTGGTGCCCGCACAGGTTCTTGCCGGCAAGAGCTCGTTCAATACCGGAACCTCGATCAGCGCCGGGTTACCCGTCTATGCGCGTAACCAGGTCAAGGCCATTGCCGCCATTCTGGATCGCAAGAGCTGATTGAAGGCAAGGTCTGGACCGGAACACGGCTGTCGTGGAACTTTGTTCCATGTGCGCAGGTCAGGGAACTCGCACATAGCTCGCAAAAAAGCCGCCTTTGCTGCGTTGGACTGGCCGCGCGGCGCGCCATGGGTTGGACGCCCGCGAGAGGGGATGGCCGGACAAACGGGGTGTCCGGCTGATGCCGACCCCGTAATCCCTGCGGTGGCGGAGAAACGGGCTGTCTACTTTGGCGCTGGAAGTTGGCGGCGGCCGTATCGGCTGTTTCCCGCCGAATGGTCGTTCCGCCTCGCCGGCAGCGGAGCGATCCCTGCCGCAAGCGAAAGCCGCACTAGCGCGCCCCGGCGCCCGCGGCCTTGATTGGTTCACCTTCTTTCTGTCCGATATTCAGACCGGTTTCGGACCTTTCGTTGCCATTTATCTTACGGCCCATCATTGGGCGCAGTTCGACATCGGCCTCGTGCTCACAACCGGAGGGTTGATTGCGCTCGCTGCGCAAATACCCGGCGGAGCTCTGGTCGATGCTGCGCGATCAGCGCGCGCGCTGGGTGCCGTGGCGGTGGCGGCAATAGGGGTAAGCGCGCTTGCGCTCGCCATCTGGCCGACGTTTCCGGTCGTCATAGGCTCGCGCGTTCTGCATGCGGGCGCGAGCTGCGTCCTTGGCCCGGTGATTGCGGCGCTCAGCCTCGGCCTCGTAGGGCATGCGGCATTAGGAGAACGGCTGGGGCGCAATGCACGGTTTGCATCGCTCGGCAACGGTATTGCTGCCGGCACCATGGGCCTGTGCGGATACTTCCTTTCCAACCAGGCGGTTTTCTACCTCACGGCTGCATTCGTGTTGCCGGCGCTTTGGGCATTAGCTCGCATCCCAGCAACGCGGGAGACGCTGCCCGCCGAGCCCCGCCGCGGCAGCGATGCATCGGGCGTTGGTGCGCTCCTGAGAAAAGGACAATTGTTTGTATTCGCCGGTTGCATTCTGCTGTTTCAGCTCGCCAATGCGGCAATGCTGCCCTTGATGGGCAGCATGATGAGCGTGCGCGCACCCGCATGGGCAACAGGGCTGATCGGTGCGTGCATTGTCGTGCCGCAGCTCGTAGTGGTGGCCATCGCCCCCGCGCTTGGCCGGCTCACAGACAGCTGGGGCCGAAAGCCGCTGCTGTCTATCTGCTTTTTGGCTCTGGCCGTGCGCGGCGTAATGTTCGCATTGGTAAGTAACCCCTATGCGGTGGTGTTTGTGCAGGCGCTCGACGGCGTTTCCGCCGCGATCATGGGCGTCACCCTGCCACTCGTTGTCGCTGACCTGACGCGGGATACCGGCCGGTTCAATCTCGCTCTTGGAATCGCGGGCAGCGCAGTCGGCGTTGGGGCAGCGCTGAGCACTACATTAGCCGGCTATACGACTGATCATTTCGGAAGCACTGCCACCTTTTACGCACTCGCATCCATTGCTGCTTCGGGGCTCGCGCTGCTTTGCTTGCTGTTCGCCGAAACGCGGCCTCGGCCAGGGCGGGCCTCAAGCGGCCGTTGCATCCAGTCGAATCCGTCCTCGGTGGCCTTGATCAGCTCCCGGTAGACCTCAAGGTAGTCCATCGCCATGCGTCGGGCGCTGAAGCGCTCTTCGAAACGCTTCCTTATGGTTATCCGCGGGAGCTTGATGGCGCCTTCCACAGCCCGCACGGCACTATTCTCGTCCTCCACGACAAAGCCCGTCGCTCCGTGCTCCACCACTTCGCGGACGGCCCCTCGATTATAGGCGATCACCGGTGTCCCGCACGCCATGGCTTCGATCATCACGAGGCCGAAGGGTTCAGGCCAATCCAGCGGTGTGAGCAACGCGAGCGCTCCGCTGAGGAATTCCGGTTTTTCCCGGTCGCTGATCTCGCCGATGTACTCGGCACGCGAAGAGTCGAGCAGGGGTTTGATTTTTTGCGCGAAGTAGTCGCGGTCCATGCGGTCGACCTTTGCCGCGATTTTCAACGGTAAGCCGCAGCGTTTCGCGATCGCTATTGCGCGATCGATTCCTTTCTCAGGAGAGATACGCCCAAGGCAGGCGAGATAGCTGGGTTCGATCGGTACAGGCGTTAGCAGTTGCTCCGGCAGTCCGTGATGGATGGTACGCACCCATCCGGCCTGCGGCACTGGCTCCCGCTGGGCATCGGAAATGGAAACAACCGGAATGGTGGAGAAAGTGGAGAACACGGGCTGGTGTTCCGGCAGGTCCAGCCGCCCGTGCAATGTCGTCAGGAAGGGCGTGGAATGGCGGGCAAACAACGAGAATGGGTAATAGTCGAGATGAAAGTGCAGGAAGTCGAAATCTGCCGTCCGCCGGCGCACCTGCTCGAGCATCATCATATGTAGGGCGTTCGCGTCCCGGACATTGCCGTCGAGGCGCAGGGATTTCGGCCACATCGGTACGAGCTGCGCCGAGGTGCGCGAATCGCCGCTTGCAAAGAGCGTGACTTCATGACCGAGCGCGACGAGTTCCTCCGTCAGCCAGTGAATGACCCTTTCGGTGCCGCCATACAGTTTGGGCGGAATTGCTTCGGTGAGCGGAGCTATTTGGGCAATCCGCATGAACCTTCTCCTCGTGCAGGGCCCCGATCCGAGCACGCTTTCCGCACAACCTTGCTACGGGCTGCGAAGTTCCACGGAAACTCCTGCCCGCCCTGTCGCGTTGGATAGGTTCCTGACCTTGCACGCAGAGCTGGGAGCCTTTCTGCATGGCCGATTTGTGCCGCTACGCGGATCATCCGCTTCGATTTCTTGCCCATTACGTGATCAGGCGCCCGACGGGACATGCCGTCATTGCCGTCGCCGTGATTGCCGCTGTCGGCTGTTCGGTTGCGGCACAGTACGCGGTGAAGATTTTGGTGGATGTATTGAGCGGTCATGCGTCCTGGGGCGAAGGATATGCGCCTTGGGGGGCCTTTTTCCTTCTCGCCACACTGATCGCGGCTGACAACTTTCTCTGGCGGGTGGCAGGTTGGATCGCGAGTTCGACCTTTGTTGCCGTTACGGGGGACTTACGGCGCGATTTATTCCGACATCTGACCGGACATGCACCCAGTTATTTTGCAGAGCGCATGTCCGGCACGCTGACGAGCCGAATCACGGCAACGTCGAATGCGACTTTCGCAATCGAGAACATGTTCGTGTGGAACGTGTTGCCGCCGTGCATGGCCACGCTCGTGGCCATCGGCCTGATCGCTTCCGTAAGTCTGCCAATGGCAGCGTCGCTAAGCCTGGTCGCGGCGGTCGTGGTGATCGCCATGTTCCGCCTTGCTGCCGCAGGACGGCCGCTGCATCACCGGTTTGCCGACACGGCAGCCGCAGTGGACGGCGAAATGGTAGACGTGGTCGGCAACATATCGCTCGTGTGGGCATTCTGTGGCCTAGGCCGCGAGCATAGGCGGCTCGACGCCAGCATCGATCGGGAGCTCAAGGCCCGGCGCCGCAGCCTGATTTATTTGGAAAAGCTGCGGCTCTCTCATGCCGGTGTGACTGTCGTCCTGATCGTTCTGGTGCTGGCGTGGGCAATCGTTCTTTGGCAACAGGGGCGCGCGACCGCGGGCGACGTGGTGCTGGTATGCACGCTCGGCCTTTCAATTCTGCACGCAACGCGCGACCTCGCCGTGGCGCTCGTGGATGTTACGCAGCACATCGCGCGGCTCGCTGAGGCGCTCTCCACGCTGCTTGTTCCACATCGCCTGCGGGATCGGGACAATGCCAGGCATCTCGTGCCCTCGGGAGCGGGAGTGAACTTTGAAAATATCGCCTTCACTTATCCGGACGGCCGAGAAGTGTTCACGAATTTCAGCCTGCAGATCGGGTCGGGCGAGCGCGTCGGGATTGTCGGCCCGTCTGGCTGCGGAAAATCGACACTGCTGTTGCTGCTGCAGCGGTTCTATGACGTGCAAAGCGGCCGCATTCTGATTGCGAGACAAAACATCACTGAGATTACGCAGGAGAGCTTGCGAAGCACGATTGCCCTCGTCCCACAGGACGTCTCGCTTTTTCACCGTTCGATAGTCGAGAACATTCGGTACGGATGTCCTCACGCATCGGACACTGAAGTTATCGACGCGATCGTGGCCGCCAACTGCATGGATTTCCTGCGTACCCTTCCCGAAGGTCTCAACACTGTCGTAGGCGAGCGGGGCGTAAAACTCTCCCCTGGGCAGCGTCAGCGTCTGGGCATCGCGCGTGCTTTTCTCAAGAACGCTCCGATCCTGCTGCTGGATGAGGCGACCTCGGCGCTCGATACGGAGTCGGAGGAAGCGGTACGCGCGGCGTTGGATCGGCTGATGGGAGGTCGCACCGTCCTTGCCATATCTCATCGTTTGTCGAGTCTCCGGCGCTTCGATCGGATCGCTGTGCTGCGCTCGGGCGAAATCTGTGAAGAGGGACCACCGGCGGTGCTGCTGGGCCGGCAAGGCGTGTATGCAAAACTGGTCCAGCGCGAGGTAGCTCGGCTTTCGAAGCAGGCCGCTTAGCGCGGGCCGGGGCTGTAACGCCAAAACCCCTGATTTTTCGGGGCGTTCTGCCTTGACTTGCCCTTCTGTCGCCGATACATACCCCCCACTTTTCGGCAGGCGGTGAGCTCTGCTTGCTCGGAACGGCTTTCGCGTCCTCTGAGAGATTTGCATCTTTCGGGCTTGCGGGCGTGATTTTTCGCCTCGACGAATAGAGCTCAGACGCTGCCTCTGACGCACGTCAGACAACAGTGCAGGACCGGCCACGCGCGCGGTGCGGTTTTGCCTTTTACGTGTGAGCGCCCAAGCTTTCGGCGCGGGCGTTCTGCATTCGCGCGTGAGATGGAAACACTTCTCATTCCAGCTCTTGGGCGGGAGTGAGCACAACGAGGAATGCGGGCTGTAAGATGCCGACGATCAATCAGCTCATTCGCAAGCCGCGCATCACGCAGCATGCGAAGAAGAAAGTGCCGGCCCTGCAGCAGTGCCCGCAGAAGCGTGGCGTCTGCACCCGGGTTTATACGACCACGCCCAAAAAGCCCAACTCGGCATTGCGCAAAGTAGCAAAGGTACGACTGACCAACGGCTTCGAGGTGATCGGCTATATTCCGGGCGAGGGGCACAATCTGCAGGAGCACTCGGTCGTGATGATCCGTGGCGGCCGCGTGAAGGATTTACCCGGCGTGCGCTACCACATCCTGCGCGGTGTGCTGGACACGCAAGGGGTGAAAAACCGGAAGCAGCGGCGCTCGAAGTATGGCGCGAAGCGGCCCAAGTGAACAGCCCAGGCGAACGGACCGCGCGAGCAAACCCAAGTGAAACGGTTAAACAACGCGACTGGCGCTTAAGCCGCAACCGAGAAGATAACTGGATGAAGGCCTGAAATGTCCCGGCGCCACAGTGCTGAGAAACGCGAGATCAACCCGGATCCCAAATACGGGAACATCGTGGTTTCGAAGTTCATGAACTCAGTCATGCGACAGGGCAAAAAGTCGGTTGCCGAGCGCATCGTCTATGGCGCTCTTGAAATTATCGAGGGCAAGACCAGACAGAACCCGGTGGCGGTGTTCGAGCAGGCGCTCGAAAATGTAATGCCGTCGATCGAGGTGCGCTCACGCCGTGTCGGAGGAGCGACCTACCAGGTGCCCGTAGAAGTTCGCTCAACGCGCCGCCAGGCACTGGGTATTCGCTGGATCATCAGCGCGGCGCGCGACCGCAATGAAAAAACAATGACGGAGCGGCTTTCGGCCGAGCTGCTCGATGCCTCAAACAGCCGAGGAAACGCAGTGAAGAAACGCGAGGACACCCACCGCATGGCGGAAGCCAATCGGGCGTTCTCGCACTACCGCTGGTAAACGGACCGGCGAAGGAATCCTGCATGCCCCGCAGCCACCGCATCGAGGACTATCGCAACTTCGGCATCATGGCGCACATTGATGCCGGCAAGACCACTACGACGGAGCGAATCCTCTACTACACAGGAAAAAGCCACAAGATGGGTGAGGTGCATGAGGGCGCTGCCATCATGGACTTCATGGAGCAGGAGCAGGAGCGTGGCATCACTATCACCTCGGCCGCAACCACTGCGTTCTGGAACAACAAGCGCCTGAACATCATCGACACGCCGGGCCATGTCGACTTCACCATCGAGGTGGAACGAAGCCTGCGCGTTCTCGACGGCGCGGTTTGCGTCCTCGACAGCAATCAGGGCGTCGAGCCGCAAACGGAAACCGTGTGGCGACAGGGAGACAAGTACAAGGTCCCGCGCATCGTCTTCTGTAACAAGATGGACAAGGTCGGCGCGGATTTCTTTCAGTGTCTTAAGGATATCGTTGAGCGGCTTGGCGCCAAGCCCGTCCCCGTTCAACTGCCGATCGGCGCGGAGCAGCAGTTCAAGGGCGTTGTCGATCTCGTACGCATGAAAGGCGTCGTCTGGGACGACGAGTCGCTTGGGTCGAAATACCACGACATCGACATACCGACCGACCTGCTCGACCAAGCCAAGGAATATCGCGAAAAAATGATTGAGGCCGCAGTCGAGCTCGATGATGCGGCGATGACGGCCTATCTCGAAGGCGAGGAGCCGGACGAGGCAACCCTCAAGCGGCTTATCCGCAAGGGTGCAATCAGCGGCGCATTTTTCCCGGTGCTTGCGGGCTCCGCGTTCAAGAACAAGGGGGTGCAGCCGCTGCTCGATGCGGTAGTCGATTATTTGCCGTCTCCGCTCGACGTGCCGCCGATCAAGGGAACTGATCCGAAAGGCAACGAGGTGGTCCGCAAGCCCGCAGATACCGAGCCGCTGGCGATGTTGGCTTTCAAGATCATGGATGACCCGTTCGTCGGGACCATCACCTTCTGCCGCATCTATTCAGGCCGACTCGAAAGCGGCACTGGCGTTCTGAACTCGACCAAAGAGCGCAAGGAGCGTATCGGGCGCATGCTGTTGATGCATGCGAACAATCGCGAGGACATCAAGGAAGCGTATGCTGGAGACATCGTGGCGCTTGCGGGTCTCAAAGAAGTGCGCACCGGCGACACGCTGTGCGATCCGCAACACCAGGTCATTCTCGAGAAGATGGATTTCCCTGCACCTGTCATCGAAATTGCGATCGAGCCCAAGTCGAAAGCGGATCAGGAGAAGCTCGGGGTGGCACTGGCCAAACTGGTGGCCGAGGACCCCTCGTTCCGCGTAAGCACCGATCCGGAATCCGGCCAAACCATTCTTAAAGGAATGGGTGAGCTGCACCTCGACATCAAGGTCGATATTTTAAAGCGCAGTTACAAGGTCGATGCCAATATCGGTGCTCCGCAGGTCGCTTACCGCGAGAAGATCACCCGGGCCATCACCGTCGATCACGTCCATAAGAAGCAAACCGGCGGGGCGGGGCAATTTGCGCGCGTGAAGATCGTAGCCGAGCCGCTACCGCCGCCCGGAGGTTTTGAGTTCGAGAACGACATCGTCGGCGGCACGGTCCCCAAAGAGTATATCCCCGGCGTGGAGAAGGGACTTGAATCCGTCCTCGGGTCAGGCGTGCTTGCCGGCTTTCCGGTGGTCGATCTGAAAGTGCGGCTGATCGACGGCGCGTATCACGACGTGGACTCATCGGCGCTTGCGTTCGAGATCTGCGCACGCGCGGCCTTGCGCGAGGCACTGCAGAAAGGCTCGCCCGTCCTTCTCGAGCCTATCATGAAAGTGGAAGTAGTAACCCCCGAGGATTACACCGGCACCGTCATCGGCGATCTCAATTCCCGGCGCGGGCAAATCCATGGCCAGGACATGCGCGGCAACGCAAACGTCATCAATGCCATGGTCCCCCTTGCCAACATGTTCGGCTATGTCAGCAATCTGCGCTCCATGTCACAGGGGCGCGCCACCTTCACCATGCAATTCGATCACTATGAGCAGGTTCCCTCCGCGTTAGCAGCGGAGATCCAGGCGAAGTTCGCCTGAGCGATAGCGCGCAGTTCAAGTCAGGACTTAAACGGAGAGCGTCTAATGGCGAAACAGAAATTCGAGCGTACCAAGCCGCATTGTAATGTCGGCACCATTGGTCACGTGGACCACGGCAAAACGACATTGACCGCGGCAATGACCAAAGTGTCGGCGGACAGGAAATGGACTCCCAATTTCGTGTCCTACGACCAGGTGGCGAAGGCTTCCGAAAGCCAGGGGCGCCGCGACCCCACCAAGATTTTGACCATCGCCACGAGCCACGTGGAATATGCGACCGAGAAGCGCCACTACGCGCATGTCGACTGCCCGGGCCATGCCGACTACGTCAAGAACATGATAACGGGCGCAGCGCAGATGGATGGCGCGATTCTGGTGGTATCCGCTGCGGACGGCCCCATGCCGCAGACACGCGAGCACATCCTGCTCGCACGCCAGGTCGGCGTTCCTTACATCGTAGTCTTCCTCAACAAGGTCGACGTGGTGGACGATCCGGAGCTTCTCGATCTTGTTGAGCTCGAAGTGCGCGAGCTGCTGACCAAGTATCAGTTCCCCGGTGACAAGGCGCCCGTCATCCGCGGCGCCGCCATCAAGGCGCTCAACGGTGAGAAAGGCGAGTTTGCGGACGAGGCCATTCTAAAGCTGTTCCAGGCCCTCGACGAGCATGTGCCGCTGCCGGAACGCCCGATCGATCAGCCATTCCTGATGCCCATCGAGGACGTGTTCTCGATCTCTGGCCGCGGTACCGTGGTCACCGGCCGCATTGAGCGCGGTAAGATCAAAGTGGGCGAAGAGGTGGAAATCGTCGGCCTACGCGATACCAAAAAGTCGGTCGTTACCGGCGTTGAGATGTTCCGCAAGTTGCTCGACGAAGGGGTGGCCGGGGACAACGTGGGCTGCCTCTTGCGCGGCATCGACAAGGATGCGGTGGAGCGCGGGCAGGTGCTGTGCAAGCCCGGCTCGGTGAAGCCGCACAAGAAGTTCAAGGCCGAAGCCTACATTCTGACCAAGGACGAGGGAGGCCGGCATACCCCGTTCTTCAACAACTATCGTCCGCAATTCTACTTCCGCACCACGGATGTGACCGGCCAATGCACGCTGCCTGCCGGCACGGAAATGATCATGCCGGGCGACAATGCGACCATGGATGTGGAGCTCATCACGCCTATCGCGATGGAGGAGAAGCAGCGCTTTGCCATTCGCGAGGGGGGCAAGACGGTAGGCGCCGGCGTCGTGGTTTCGATCACCGAGTGATCGGCAGAGCACAGACGACAGAGAAGGGAGGACAGAAGACAGAACATCCCGGAGCAGACCACGCCAGATCCGTTGTCTGTCATCCGTCGTCTGTCGCCTGAATCATCATGAACGGCCAGAATATCCGCATCCGGCTTAAGGCGTTCGATCATCGTATCCTCGATGCCTCGACGCGCGAGATCGTGGCCACTGCCAAGCGCACGGGCGCGCAGGTGCGCGGCCCGATCCCGCTGCCGACCAGGATTGAGAAATTCACCGTCAACCGCTCGCCGCACATCGACAAGAAGAGCCGCGAGCAGTTCGAGATGCGCACGCACAAGCGCCTGCTCGATATCGTCGATCCCACGCCGCAGACGGTGGACGCGCTCATGAAGCTCGATCTCGCCGCGGGGGTCGACGTCGAGATCAAGCTCTGAGGCTCGGATCGGCGAAGAAGGATGCAGGGTAGGGGAACATGCGCACCGGAGTGATCGCACAAAAAATCGGAATGACCCGCGTGTTCACGGACACGGGCGAGCATGTTCCGGTAACGGTGCTTCGGCTCGGGAATTGCCAGGTGGTGGCGCACCGGAGCACGGAAAAGAACGGCTACATCGCGCTTCAGCTTGGGGCGGGCACTCGGCGTCCAAAGAACATGAGCAAGGCCGAGCGCGGCCATTTCGCGGCCAACAAGGTCGAGCCCAAACGAAAGCTTGCGGAGTTCAGGGTGGAAGAGTCCGATCTCATCCCAGTGGGCGCCGAGATCACCGCAGATCATTTCGTGCCTGGACAGTTCGTGGATGCGACCGGAATCTCCATCGGCAAGGGCTTTGCGGGCCCGATGAAGCGCTGGAACTTCGCCGGCCTGCGTGCCTCGCATGGCGTATCCATATCGCACCGCTCCCACGGTTCGACGGGTGGCCGGCAGGATCCTGGAAAGACATTCAAGAACAAAAAAATGGCAGGCCACCTCGGCGGCGACGACCGCGTCACCACGCTCAATCTGAAAGTGGTGCAGACGGATGTAGAGCGCGGGCTCATTCTCGTCGAAGGGGCGGTGCCGGGGAGCAAAGGGGGCTGGATTGCCCTGCGCGACGCCGTAAAAAAGAAGCTGCCGGATGGCATTCCTCGGCCAGGCAAGTTCCGCATGGCGGAGAGTGCGGCGAACGCGCCCGAGGCCGTCGCCGAGGAAGAAACCACCGCGCCACCTGCGTCCCAGGAGGGTGCGTGATGCACGTAAAAATCATCAATCTCGACGGGGTCGAAGCGGGCTCTCTCGAGCTGCCGAATGCGATTTTTGGGCTGAGCCCGCGTGCCGACATTTTGCAGCGCTGCGTGCGCTGGCAACTTGCCAAGCGCCAGCGGGGCACGCACGACGTCAAGAACCGCAGCGAAATCAACCGTACCGGCAAGAAAATGTATCGCCAGAAAGGCACCGGCTCCGCACGACATGGTCCGGCCAGCGCGAATATCTTCCGCGGGGGCGGCCGCGCATTTGGTCCGACTCCGCGCAGCCATGCAATCGGCTTGCCCAAGAAGGTGCGCACGCTTGCCCTCAAGCACGCGCTTTCGGCCAAGGCGCAGGACGGCGGCATCATCGTGCTCGAAAAAGCGAGCGCCAAGGACGGCAAGACGAGCGCACTGCGTGGCAACTTTGCGAAGCTCGGTCTCACCCGGGCGTTGATCATCGATGGATCCGAGCTTGAACCAGCTTTCACGCTCGCCGCCCGCAACATCCGCGACATCAACGTGCTGCCGGTGCAAGGGATCAACGTTTACGACATCATGCGCCACCCCAAGCTGGTGCTCACCAGAGCGGCGATCGAGGCATTGGAGGCGCGGCTGAAATGAGCACATCCGATCCGCGCCACTACGACGTAATCCTCTCCCCGGTGATTACCGAAAAGGCGACGCTCGCCTCCGAACGCAACCAGGTAATGTTCAGGGTCGCGCGTAACGCGACGAAGCCTCAGATCAAGGAGGCGGTGGAGAAGCTCTTCGACGTGAAGGTGAGGAGCGTCAACACGCATCTGCGCAAGGGCAAGGTCAAGGCGTTCAAGGGGACGGTAGGCGAGCAATCCGAGACCAAGCGGGCCATCGTGACTCTCGAAGAGGGGCACCGGATCGACGTTACGACGGGTCTTTGAGGAAGCGCGGCATGGCACTTAAATCATATAACCCGGTCACGCCCAGCCAGCGTCAGCTCGTTCTCGTGGACCGCTCCGCGCTTTACCGCGGCGCTCCGGTAAAGTCGCTCACGCAAGGAAAGACAGCGAGCGGGGGCCGCAATAACAACGGGCGTATCACGGTGCGCTTTCGTGGGGGTGGTCACAAGAAGGCGTACAGGCAGATCGACTTCAAGCGCCGCAAGTTTGACGTGAGCGGCAAGGTCGAGCGCATCGAATACGATCCGAACCGGACTGCTTTCATCGCGCTGGTCAAATACGAGGACGGCGAGCAGGCTTATATCCTCGCGCCGCAACGGATTGCCCCGGGTGATGCCGTAATCGCCGGGGAGCACGTGGACGTAAAGCCGGGAAATGCCATGCCGGCGGGGAATATTCCCATTGGCACGATCGTGCACAACGTCGAGCTTAAGATCGGCAAGGGCGGCCAGATTGCGCGCTCGGCGGGGAGCTACGCACAGATCGTAGGCCGCGACGGCGCTTACGTGATCCTGCGGCTCAACTCAGCCGAGCAGCGCCTCGTGCACGGGCGGTGCATGGCCTCGATTGGCGCGGTTTCCAACCCCGATCACATGAATATTTCCATCGGCAAGGCTGGCCGCAAAAGGTGGATGGGCCGCATGCCGCATAACCGCGGCGTTTCCATGAACCCGATAGATCACCCCCATGGCGGTGGCGAGGGGCGCACCTCCGGTGGGCGTCATCCCGTCACGCCTTGGGGCTTTCCGACGAAGGGCAAAAAGACGCGTCGGAACAAGTCCAGCACCAAATTCATCGTCGCAAGCCGTCATACGCGGAAGAAATAAACGGAGAGCCGCAATGGCACGTTCCATTTGGAAAGGTCCGTTCGTGGACGGATTTTTGCTCAAGAAGGCCGAGGCGGCGCGCGCCTCCGGGCGGCATGAGATGATTCGTATCTGGAGCCGCCGCTCGACCATTCTGCCGCAGTTCGTCGGGCTGACGTTTGGCGTCTACAACGGCCAGAAGCACATTCCGGTGCTCGTCACCGAAGACATGGTCGGTCATAAATTCGGCGAGTTCTCGCCAACCCGCACCTTCCATGGTCATTCGGGCGACCGCAAAGCCGTGAAGAAGGAGGGCTGACGCATGGGTAAGCCGGCACGGAAGCGCACGCTTTCCGACTCCCAGGCAAAGGCCGTGGGGCGCAACATCCGCACCTCTCCGCGCAAGCTCAATCTGGTGGCGCAATCGATCCGCGGCCAAAGCGCGGAAGCCGCGCTCGCGACTCTGACCTTCTCGCCCAAGCGCGTCGCGCGCATCGTCAAGAAGGTGCTCGAATCCGCGATTGCCAACGCCGAGAACAATCA